>CAZEJJ010000071.1:0-35891 GCA_964512185.1 uncultured Enterobacterales bacterium
CCGCAGTCGCGACTGCTGGGCCGCAGTAGATTCGGGGTTCTGTCGCCTGCTCTAGGAGTCGCCGGGGGGCACTAGCCCAGGATGTGCTGCAGCTGCATGGCCAGACCCAGGTCTGTGGCCGTGAGCTCGCCCATCATGAAGAACTGAGTGGCGAGCATCGGATCTTCCAGGATCTGCTCCCAGTTCTCCAGCTTGGTGGCCACCACGCATCCCGGTTCGTCCACTGGGCCTTCGCGCACCTCGCCGTCACCTGTACAATCCAGGGTCCAGGTGCCTGCGCCCTCGATGTCGAACTGGAAGATGGCACCGACGGTGGCCACCAGCTCCGGGTTCTCCTTGAGCTTCTGGGGCAGCGTCTCGGCGAAGAAGGTCTCGGTAGCGGTCATGGGGTCCTCGTTCTTGGCTGGGAAGGTGATGGAATCAAGCCGGCTCGCTGGGGTCGGGGCCCTCGCCCCGCAGCGGCAGCTCCAGCCGCCCGGCCTCGGCTTCGATCTCGTTGAGCATGCGCCCCTGGCTGTCGATCAGCGCACGAAGGTGCGAGAAGTGGTGTTGCCGCAGCGCGCGCAGTCGCAGGATCTGCTCCAAGGTGCGACGATGCTCATCGTGCGCCGTGGCCAGGATCTGCTCGGCCTCGATCCGGGCCTCGCCGACGATCACATCGGCCTCCCTGTGGGCCGCTCGACGAACGTCGGCCGCCAGCTGACGGGCCAGCAGCAGCGTGTCCTTGATCCCCAGCTCGCTCTCCCGCAAGGTGGCGATCTCCCGCTCACGGGTGACCAGCAGATCCTTGAGCTGCTGCTTCTCCTTGAGGCTCTCCTCGAGGCTCTCGCGCACTTCCTCGAGGAAGCGCCGCACCTCGTCCAGATCGAAGCCACGACGGACCTGCTTGAAGTCCTTCTGGATGATGTCCAGCGGCGTGACGCGCATGCAGGGATTCCTCGGGCTGGGTGCCGGGGCGGTGGGCCGATCCGCCTAATCTTCGGTGAGGAAGACCGCCACGTCGCTGTCCGGGTGCAGCGCGATGATGCGCTCCCGGATGCGGCCGTGATCATCGCCCACCAGGTCCCGGGCCTCGAACACCAGGTCGAGACCTTCGATGGGTTCGGAGGAGGAGACGATGACCAGCCCGCGATCCAGGGTGACGAGCTCGTAGCCCCCGTCGCCCGTGGCCACCGCCGCCTTGTCGGCGGAGCTGGCGCTCTCCAGCTGAGCCACCACGCCGGTGGAGCCCAGGGTGTAGGCGTTGACGAAGGCTCGATCGTCCACGTCGAAGCGCGCCACGAGGGCACCGCCACCGTCCTGGGCTTGGACCCGCAGCGGAAAGGCGGCGTGGTCTTCGCGCTCCAGCATCACCCAGAATCCGACGAGCACTGCCAGCAGGCCGACCGCCACCGTGCCCGACCACCAGCGCGCAACGCTGGGCGGAGGCGGCAGCGGATCGGGCAGGGCGGCGACGCCATCTACCTCTCCCCAGGGTCGCGCCCGGGAGGCTTCGAGCGCCGCCACGGGGACCGGCCCGATGACCAGCCGCGAGGTCCAGCTGCCCTCGCCGTCCACGCGGGCTCCGCGCACATGGTCCCGCAGGGGCAGCCCCATGCGAACTCGTTGCTCCAGGATCTCCTTCCAGGCTGGCACACGCCCCAGGTCTACCAGCAGCGCGTCGTCGCCGACCCGCCGGGCGCCACGGCCGAAGGCTGCCACCAGCGCCTTCTGGTGACCACGACCCCTGGGGTGCAGGTGGAGGGCGAGCAAGGACACCCGGCCTTCGGGGCGAGGCCCGCCCGGTGGAGCCTGGAGCTGTCGAGGGTGGAGGATTCCGGCACGCAGCATGCGCACGGCACGCGCGCAGCGAGGACAGGACTCGATGTGGTCTCGCACGCGGCGATCCTGGGCCCCGTCTGCGCCTCCGGAGCCCGCCCGGCGGGAGAGCTGGTCCGCGCTGGGGCAGCCGATCCCTGCGCTCTCCGCCACGCGCGCGAGCAGGCGATCCACCCAGGCGATCCCGACGGGCAGGTTCGACAGGGTGCGGGCACGGGCCTCGGAGCGCACCAGCTCTCTCAGGCCCTCCACGACGGCCTGCAGCGAGGATGGATCGAGCCGGCATCGCCGCGCGACTTCAGGCGCGGAGAGGCCGTCGCCGAAGCGCAGCCGGAACACCGCCAGCGACAAGGGATCGCAGGCGGCCTCGATGGCCTGACGCCAGCCCTCGTCCACCGCCGGCAGCGGGGGCCGAGCCGGCTGTGGGCCCCGGTAGCGCCGCTCCAGGACACGTCCGAGGTAGTCCTCCACCAGCTGACGGGCGCAGGGCTCCAGAGATCCGGGCTGCGGATCAGGTGGCACACCCAGCAGCAGGTGGTCGCGGACCTCGTCCAGGAGTGGCTCGGTGACCCGGATGCGGGCGCGGTGTAGCGTCCAGGCTGCCTGGACGGTGAGGCCCAGCCAGAGCTGCGCCGGATCGATGGCCTTGGCGAAGGGTGGCCTGGGCTGCATGACGGCGGGTGGAGGGAGGAACGCGGGGAGCGAGGATCGGGAGGCAGAGCAGCGGAGAAGCCAGCTCGAGCGCCGCCCGGGGGGCCGCGAGCATTGTAGTCGGTTCCCACGCCCGAAGGAAAGCCACGTCCACAAGAACCGCGGCCACCAGAAGAAGATTCAGCCCACCCGGGGAAGCGGATGGGCCGTAGCTGAGGAGGGAGCGGAGGAGGCGCGGGAGCTGACGACGATCACGCCATCACACCAGGCCGAAAGGCAGGGTGATGGCGCAACAGCTCTGTTCAGGCGGCTTCCTCGGCGTCTTCGGGGCGCTCTGCGCGGTCGGCGAGCAGCTCGTTGATGGTGGCTGCTGCCGCGACACTGGCGAGCTCTTCGTCACCGTAGAGCGCCAGGTACTCCTCGTAGAAGAGCGCTACAAGGTCGCCGAGGGAGACGGTCTCTTTGCGACTCATGGTGGCCTCCTTCGCTTGTGCTCGATCCCTGCTCGTTCATCGCTCCTGACGACTATCCAAGCACATCTCATGCCAAGAGGAAGTCAAGAAACGTCAGGGCCTCGAAATGGGAGAGAATCCGGGTCGGTTTTCAGGTTTACGAGAATTTGCTTCTCTACTGGTCCTACACACCATTCGGCTTCGGCATTCTGACCTTGATGTAAAACTTTGTCGTCGGCTCGCGAGAAGCGCCTTGCGCAGCGGCGACCGGGGCATCCATGTCACACTCTGCCCCCCCCCCTGCGAGGGAGCGGTCAGGGGAGCGCGGAGGCGAAGGCGTACAGGTGCACCTCGCGGGCTCCCCCAAGCAGCAGGACCTGGGCGCAGGCCGCCGCCGTGGCACCGGTGGTGACCACATCGTCCACCAACAGCAGGGAGCCCATGGCATGCTCCAGGCCGACGAGGCTCACGCTTCCAGAGGCGTTGGCCCAGCGCTGCTCGCGCTCGAGGCGGGCCTGCCGGGGCCGCCGCTGGCAGGTCAGCAGCTTGCGGCAGGGCACATCCAGCTCCTGAGCGAGCCTCTCCGCGAGGATGTCGGGCGCGGAGAGGCCCCTCGCGATCCGTCGCGACCAGGGAGTAGGCACGCCCACCACGGCGTCCACCCGTGGAAGTCGGCCACGCGCCGCCCGGGCCGCGATCCCCGCCAGCTCCACCAGCAGCTCCTCGCGCAGGCCGTACTTTCCCCGGCGCACGAGGTCGCCGCCCAGGCCCTGGTACTCGGCCAGGTACCAGGCGGAGCGGATGCCGGGGATCGGGCTGCTCGCGGGCCAGATCTGCCCAGGCAGGAGCGCAGTGCAGGCCGCGCAGAGCCGCACCAGCTCTCCGTCACCCGCCAGCTCGCCGCAGGCCGCGCAGGGTGTGGGCAGCAACACGTCCAGCAGATCCCGCCCGAGGCCCACAGCCGACCTCCTAGTGATGGTAGGGCACACCGCGCATCAAGGTGAAGGCGCGGTATACCTGTTCGAGGAGGACGAGCCGCGCCAGCTGGTGGTTCAGCACCAGGGGTGACAGGCAGCACAGACGATCGGCGCGATCGCGCAGCGACGGGTGATGCCCGTGGGCTCCGCCTATCAAGAAGACCACGCGCTGCACGCTGCGGTACTGACAGGCCTCCAGCAAGCGCTTGAATTCCCGCGTGTCGACAGCCTCGCCGCGCTCGTCCAGCACGACCACGTGATCCGCTGGCTTCAGCAGAGCCCCGAGTCGTCGGGCCTCCTCGCGCCGGGCGCGCTCGCGATCGTCGCCGAAATCGACGGGCCGCACGCTCAACTCCTCAACCGGCACGAAGCGCTTGATGCGCCCCAGGTAGTGCTCCGCGGCCTGGTCCGCCCAGGCTGTGCGCCCCTTGGCGACCCGGCCGACCACCACCCGCATGGATCCTCCCGGCGATCGTCAGGCGCGTGCCGTGCTGGCCGAGCTCGCCTCAGCAGGCTTGGACGGCGGCTCTGCCTCGGGCAGCGGCACCCGCGGAGCGTCCATCCACAGGCTCTCGAGATCGTAGAAGCCTCGCTGGGCCTCATCGAAGACGTGGATGATCACGTCGCCGTAGTCCACCAGCACCCAACGGCAGCGCTGGAGACCCTCGATGCCCAGCGGGGCGATCCCCGATTCTTCCTTGAGCTCACTGCGGATGCCTTCGGCTATGGCTGCCACCTGGCGCGTGTTCGTGCCATGGCAGATGACGAAGAAGGATGTGTAGGAGACCAGGTCACGAACATCGAGGACGACGAGGTCCTCCGCTTTCCTGGCCAGGGCGGACCTGGCGGCCCGGAGAGAGAGATCCACTGCGTTGATGACTCGTTCCTCCTTGTCCTGCTGGTCACGGTACTGTGGCTGGGGCTGGCTCGCAAGCCCCGGGGCCGCTCCCGGTGACGCGCTGTTCTCTTTTACCCCCGCGGTCATCGCAGGCGTCCAGGGGCGGCGGGGTCGGGCAGACCGAAGTCGGTGCGGACGAGAATGAGCGAGATCTCATCGACGATCTCGGCGTTCCTGCGACCGCTCCAGCTTCCGGTGACCTCGGCCATCAGCCGCACAGCGGTGGCCTCGTCGAGCCACAGGGAGCCCTCGAGGCTCCTGGGATGGGTGCGGGAGTGGGCGCTGGAGGAGGCGTCGGGCTTGAGCGCGACGCCATACTGCCTGGCGACCCGCCCGTCGAGCAGGCCGTCACCCAGGTACTCCAGCTCCATGTCGTCGCTGAACACCGACAGGTTGTGACCCCAGACATCCCAGGCCATGCGCAGCTCCACACGGTAGGGCTCGGGATCGTCGGCGAGACGCATGCTGCCGTCGGCCTTCTCCACGAGGGTGACGCCTTCCTCCACCTCCACGTGCGACACGGCCCTTCCATTGCGCTGGCGCTCCATGGAGAAGTTGTCCCAGTCCCTCCAGACCAGCTTGAGCTGCTCCCGCCCGGTGACCTCTCGCTGGCCGGAGATGATCTTGGCGCGGGTGATGGAGGCCTCCAGGCGATGGGGGCCCAGCCCAGCGATGTCGCCGAAGGAGACACTCTCCGAGGCCTCCAGCAGCACCTCCTCGGCGGGAGCGCTGCGATCACAGGCGCCGAGCAACAACGCCAGCACCGCCGCAGAGCGGGGTCGCGCGATCACGTCTCCAGCTCCTGCAGGCGGATCCAGATGAGATCCAGCAGCTCCGACAGGCCCTCTCCCGTGACCGCCGAGAAGGCCAGCACCCCCTGGATTCCAGCATCGCCGAAGGCCGCCAGGGTCGCGTCGACCATTGTCGGTGACCTGGTGTCGCGCTGGGAGAGGACCACGATCTCGGGGCGCCCGGCCAGGGCCGGATCGAAGGCCTCCAGCTCGGTGCGCAGCTTGCGATAGCGGGCCAGCGGTGACCCGGCCTCGTCGGGCAGCACCTGCACCAGGTGAAGCAGCAGCCGCGTGCGCTGTACATGGCGCAGGAAGCGATGACCCAGGCCGGCGCCTTCGGAGGCGCCCTCGATGATGCCCGGCACGTCAGCCACCACCCAGCTGCCCTCGACGCCGCGGCTCACCACCCCCAGGCTGGGAACCAGCGTGGTGAAGGGGTAGTCGGCGATGCGAGGCCTGGCCGCCGACACCCTGGCGACGAAAGTGGACTTGCCCGCGTTGGGGAAGCCGATGACTCCCACGTCGGCGATCAGGCGCAGCTCCAGCGCCAGCTCGCGCTCCTCGGTGGGGCCTCCAGGATCGGAACGCCGAGGCGCACGGTTGCTGGACGTGATGAAGCGGATGTTGCCCCGACCGCCCTCGCCCCCCCGGGCCACGACCACCCTCTGACCGTGCTCGGTGAGATCGGCCAGCAGCGCGCCGCTCGCCACGTCGCGCACCAGCGTACCCACGGGCAGCCGCAGCTCGCGATCGGCACCTCGCCGGCCGGTTCGCTGGTGCCCCGCTCCCGCTCGCCCGGGTTCGGCCTTGAACAGGCGCAGCCCGCGCAGCGAGGCCAGGGTGTTGAGGGCCTGGTCTGCCACCAGGATCACGGAGCCGCCGCGCCCACCGTCACCCCCATCGGGGCCGCCGAAGGGCACGAATTTTTCACGCCGAAACGAGCTGCATCCTTTGCCACCAGCCCCGCTGATGACACGGATGGTGACCTCGTCGAGGAAGCGCATGGCTCAGAGAGACCCTGCGGAGATCCGGATCCGGAGGCTCGGCAGCACCACCGTCGCGCGGGGGGCCGCGCGGATCAGGCCTCGGCCTCGGCCAACGGGTAGACGGAGACCCGGCGCTTGCCGCCGCGGAAGCGCTCGAAGCGCACCGTGCCATCCACCAGGGCGAAGAGGGTCCAGTCGCGACCCACGCCCACGTTGCGCCCAGGGTGGAACTTGGTGCCCAGCTGGCGAACCAGGATGCTCCCGGCGCTCACGACGTTGCCGTCGTGACGCTTGATGCCTCTGTACTGCGGGTTGGAGTCGCGCCCGTTGCGCGAGCTGCCTTGTCCCTTCTTGTGAGCCATGACGAACTCCGACCTAGTGAACGATCTCGAGGATCTCGAGGCGGGTGGTGGAAGCGCGGAAGCCCTTCTTGACCCGGGTGCGCTTGCGACGCTGGTACTTGTAGGCGATGACCTTGGGCCCACGGCCGTGCTCCACCACCTTGGCGCGCACGCTGGCGCCCTCGACGGTGGGATTGCCGACCTTGACCTCTTCGGTTCCCAGCAGCAGGACGCGATCGAAGGTGATCTCCGCCCCTGGCTCTGCGTCGAGGCGGTCCACCTCGATGGTCTCGCCCGCGATGACGCGAAGCTGGTTGCCCTGATTGTCGATGATGGCGTACATGTCGTTCTCCATCGCCGCCGTCGCATCGAAGCAGGCCGGCGTGGCAGAAATACGGTGCCCTCCGGGATGAGGGCCCGGGAGCAGCCGGCCGTACTTAGGGGCTGAAGGCCTTGCTGTCAAGCGCTCAGGCTACCCGGTGTCCAAGAGCTGCGCGCAGGCGGTCGAGCCGAGCGTGGACTTCGTCGGTGCTGAGCTCCGAGAAGCGCTTGGGAAGCATGCGCAGCGCCGAGGCTTCGAACACGGCCAGCATCTCCATGAAGTCGAGCATGCGGGTGTCCCGGCTGGGGATCACGTCCACCAGCGCCTGGTCGAGATCCTGCTGCGACAGCGCCTCTCGATCTTCGATGCTGGCGAGCCGGGCGGCGGCCAGCAGCACCGCCTCGAGCTCGGCGCCCGAGTAGCCCTTGGTGCCCTCCACCAGGGGCGCGAAATCCACGCCCTCGGCGAGGGTGAGCTCGTTCTTGCGGGTGATGGCATGCAGGATGGCCAGCCGCTCCGCGTCCTCCTCCGGGAAGAAGAAGGGGATCTTGACGTCGAAGCGGCCTGGGCGCTTGAGGTCGGTGTCGATCTTGTCGGGACGGTTGGTCATCATGAGGGTGACCACGCGACCTCGGTGGTCGGTGTCGGACATGAACTCCTTGAGGCGCGCCACCACCCGGCTCGATGTGCCACCGTCGCCGTCGCTACCGGAGGACAGGGAACGGTCGGCCTCGTCGATGATGAGCAGCACGTAGCCGAGGGCCTGGACCACGTGCAGGATCTTCTCCAGGTTGCCTTCGGTGGAACCCACCCACTTCTCGCGAAAGTTCTTGAACTTGAGGCAGGTGAGCCCGCTCTCCGCGGCGAAGGCCTCAGCCACGAAGGTCTTGCCCGTGCCCATGGGGCCCACGAAGATCACACCCATGGGCACGCGGTTGTGGTGCCCCTTCTTGATGGCCGTGGCCATCTGCATGAGGTCGGTCTTGATGCGCTCCAGGCCGCCCACGTGGGAGAAGTTGTGGCCCGGATCCACGAATTCTACCAGGCCGTGACATTCCTGCTCGATGATGTGCTTCTTGCGAGCACTGACCGTGCGGTAGGTGATGGCCGTATCTGACTGCTGGGCCTGCCGGAAGAGGCCGCGAATCTGGATGGCCGAGAGTCCGGCGGTGACCTGGGCCAGGCGCTGCTCGGGCATCTCCAGCTCGATGCCCCGCCGCGACAGGCTGCGGATGAAGGCCAGGCGCTCGCCCTCATCGGGCAGCGGCACCTCGACGGCGGCCAGCTGGGCATTGGACACCACGCGGCGGTGCACGTCGGAGAGGCTCTCGGTGACCAGGATGACCAGGTTGTCGGAGTTCAACAGGCCAGGATCCGTGGCCCAGCGGTGCAGGGCCACGAGGTTGGCCTTGTCTTGATCGGACATGAAGGCCAGATCGCCCATGGGGACGATGGTCTCGACATAGTCAACCACCACGCCGGCGCGCTGGGCCGGGTCGGTGACGAGCTCCTCCACCACGGGGAGGGCGTCGGAGGGGCTGCGCGGCAGTGCGCTGAGCTCGACGTCACCGTCCAGCACGCGCCGGGCGTTGACCGCTCGCAAGAACCGAGTGCGATGCACGCGATCCGGAAATTCGAAGCCCTCGGAGCAATTGTAGTAGACGACGATTTCCTTGGAGCGCCCGAGGAAGCGCTCCAGGAAGGTGCGGATACTCACGTAGCGGACACGCTCTCCGTCTTCCCAGGCCACCAGGTCGCGCACGTTGCCGTGCACCATGAACATGCTGGCTTCGCCGGAGAGGTAGCGCTGCTTCAGCTCCTGGGCCCAACCGGGAAGACGCGGCTCACGCTGCATGGGACCTCCTCATGTAGGATTCTCCTCACTATCCGGTTGGGGCAGCCCAGCGCTCTCAGCTACCGCGCGACACCTGGCGAGGCGCCCGGATAGTCCAACCAGGCCCCAGGAGGTCTCGCCTTGACACCCCGGCTCCTCGTACTCGGCGCGGGAGGACTCGTGGGCAGCCACGTGGCGGCCCTCGGCGTGCCGGGGCTGGACCGAGCCTCCTGCGATGTCACCTCGGCTCGCCAGCGAGCGCGCGTCCTGGCCGCCCACCGGCCCGATGCCGTGATCTACTGCGCCGCCTACTCGTCGGTGGACGGCTGCGAGACCGACGCAGCGGCCCGCGCGGTGAACGCGCTGGCACCGGCGGCCTGGGCTCGCTGCGTGCCCACCTGGTATGTCAGCACCAACTACGTCTTCTCGGGCCCCGGACCCCATCGGCCCGGTGATCCCACCGCGCCGCTGCAGGCCTACGGGCGCCAGAAGCTGGAAGCCGAGATCGCCGTGCTCGCCGCGGGGGGCCACGTGGTCCGCACGGGCTGGGTCTTCGGACGGGGCGGCCGCAACTTCCTTTCCTGTCTGCCAGCGCTGTTGAGGGCTGGCCCGGTCCGGGCCTACGGCGAGGTCCTCATCCAGCCCACCTGGGCGGGGGACCTGGCGCGCACCCTGCTGGCGCTGCCCAGCGGCTTGAGCCACGCCATCGGCAGCGAGGAGACCAGCTTCGCCAGCGCCGCCCGCACCATCTCCGAGGCCCTGGGCCTCGGAGACCGCGTGCTGGAGGTTCCGGGCCCCGGGGCAGAGCTGGCCGCGGTCCGCCCCCGCGATGCTCGCATGGCGCCCGCCGTGCTGCCAGGCTGGAGCGAGCGCTGGACCGAGCTATTGGCTAATGACTAACGGCTAGCTGCAAACGGCAAACGGCCTCCTACCATGCGCATCGTCCGACCCTTCTACAGCTCCACCAAGCGCCTGCAGCACACCGTGCGCGACCTGGGCCGCCTGCGCGAGGTGGCCATGGTGCTGGTGCGCCACGGGCTCGGCTTCGTGGTCTCCGGCCTGCGCATCCCGGGTGTGCGCATCCCCTTCTCCTCGGTGGACACCACCCCGGAGCGGGTGGTCGCCGCGGTACAGGAGCTGGGCCCCACCTTCGTGAAGTTCGGCCAGCTCTGGTCCACCCGCGTGGACCTGCTGCCCCCGAACTACATCGAGGCCCTGCAGACCCTGCAAGACGAGGTGGCCCCGATCTCGGTGACCAAGGTGCACAAGGCCCTGGCCTCCGCCCTGGGCGACGACTGGCGCGAGCACTTCCAGAGCTTCGAAGACCAGGCCCTGGCCACCGGCAGCGTCGCGGTGGTGCACAGGGCCCGCCTGGTGAACGGCAGGCAGGTGGTGGTCAAGGTCCTGCGGCCGGGCATCCGCGAGACCATCAAGGCCGACATCTCGGTGCTCAACCTGCTGGCCCGCCAGATCCTCAACGAGTTCCCGGAGGCCAGCTACTTCGATCCGCTGGGCATGCTGCGGGAGTTCGAGCGCTCCATCGCCGAAGAGACCGATCTGGAAAACGAGGCCCGCAACGCCGAGCGCTTCATGTCGGACTTCGCCGACGTCGACCACATCACCATCCCTGTGGTCCACCGAGGCTACGGTGACGACACCGTGCTGGTGATGGACTTCGTCGATGGTGTCCGGATCCGTGAAGCGCGCACGGCCGGCTTCGACATGGAGGTGGTGGGTCGCAACTACCTCGACGCGGCGTACCGCATGCTGTTCGACCACGGCTTCTTCCACGGCGACCTGCACCCAGGCAATGTCTTCGTGCAGGCCGATGGCAAGCTGAGCCTCATCGACTTCGGCATGGTAGGGCGGCTCACACCGGAGATGAAGGACAACCTGGTCGCCATCATGTTCGCGCTGGAGCGCGGCGACTTCCGCAGCATCACCCGCATCTACTACGACGTGGGCATCAAGACCCAGCGGGTGGACTACGACGCCTTCGAACGCGACATCATCGACGTCATGGAGCGGAACTGGGTGGGCCGCCCCATGGCGGAGATCCAGATCGGCGGCTTCCTGAAAGACCTGGCCGATGGGGCCGTGCGCTACAAGATCCAGGCGCCGCCCAACTACACCATGTTCTTCAAGGCCCTCATCACCACCGAAGGGCTGGCCAAGGCCCTGGTGCCCGAGGTGGATCCGGTCAAGGCGGCGGCCCCCTACATCAACCGCCTGGTGAAAGAGCGCTTCCAGCCCGGCCGCATGCGCGAAGAGCTGTTCTACACGGTCATCACGCTGCGCACGCTGCAGCGGCGCATCCCGGCAGCGCTCACGCAGTTCGTCGATGATCTCCAGCAGCAGCGCATCGAGCTCAAGGTCATCGCGTCGAGGCCCCAGGCGGAACGCCTGTCGGAGCACCGTCGAACCACCCAGCTCCTCATCGCGGCCATGTCGGTGGCGTCGCTGATCGGCGGCTCTCTGGCCCTGCAGATGGACGGTCCCTCCCTGCTGGGCGTGCCGTGGGTGTCCTGGATCCTCTACAGCTCGTCCGCCGCCTTCTGGCTGGGCTCGCTGGTGGTGATGTTCCTGAACCGGCGGGTGTAGCTCAGGGGCTCGCCGGTCCCAGCGCCAGCAGCGCTCCCGCCAGCTCCACCTGCTGGGCCTGGGCCGAGGCTTCATCGGACAGGCTGGTGAGCTCCGCTTCCAGCACAGCGCGGTCCTCGGGCCGGGCCATGAGGCCCAGCGACCGCGCGGCACAGAGTCGAACCGCAGGCTCGGGGTGCAGCAGGGACTGGAAGCTGATCTCGCGGGCGCTGCGTTCCTTCCGTCGCGGTACGCTGCCGGTAGGCGCTGAGGCCAGGTGGCGGCCGATGGCGTCGAGGGACAGGCAGCGCTGCTCTCGATCTCGAACCTCTGTGGCGTCGATGGCCACGGACAGGGGGGCCTCGCCGCGCCCCACCAGGATGAGATCCGAGTAGGTGCGGACCAGCTCCGGCCCACCGGCGCGGGCCTTGCGCAGCAGTCCATCCACCTCCGGTCCCTCCAGCAGGATCAGGTAGTCGAGGGCCTCGAGCCGCAGCTCCTCCAGCTCGGCCCCGAGCGCTTCGCGGAAGATCGCCTCGCCACCCGGGGCGCCCAGACCCAGCAACGCCACACCGATGGGTAGCACCAGCTCCTCCTCCACCAGACCCCGCGCTTCCAGCAGGGCCGGGACGAGCTCCGGCAGGCCCGACTGGCCCAGCGCCAGGAAGAAGTCGGTCTCCAGGGGGAAGGCACCTTCCACCAGGGAGGCGGACAGCGCGGCGCTGGCCTCGGTGTCGCCCATGGTGGCGGCAGCGAGGGCCAGAGGGGCCCGGTCCCAGGGAGCCGACTCGGCCCGCCAGGCGGCCCCGAGCGCATCCATCGTGGAGCTGTGGCCGGCCAGGCCGAGGCTGAACCCCGCCATGCCGCGGGTGTAGGCGTCCACGTCCTGGCGTAGCACCAGCTGCTCCAGCAGCTGCAGCGCGGCTGGGCTGGGGAGCCGCTGCGCGAGGGCTTCCGTGACGCGCCGACGCACATAGGAGCTGGGATCGTACAGTCCCCGCAGGCCAAAGCCGGACAGCTCGTCTTCCGGAGCATGCAGCACCAGCAGCTCCAGGGCGCGCATGCGCTGCGAGACGTCCAGGCTGCCCGCCGCCGGCACCAGCACAGCACGAGGCAGCGGATCGAGGGCTCGGGGCGCGACGGCCTGCTCCGCGGGGCCGACACCGGCCTGGCGATGCAGGCAAGCGGTGGCGAGCAGCAGCAACAGCAGGCAGCGCCTACTGGAGCAACGCATCGATCCTCTTCTTGGCCTTGAGGCTCAAGGCGGAGCTGGTGGACTCGGAGTACTCCATGACCTTGCGATAGCGCCCGATCGCCATCTCCAGCTGGTTGGTCTTTTCGTAGATCTCGGCTTCAGACCAGTATTTCTGCGCCTGTTGATCCAGCTTGGCCTGGACCTCGCTGAGGCGCCGTTGGGCAACCTGGTTGAAGGGATCGAGCCGCAGGGTCTCGCGGAACTGGCCGCGCGCGCTCAGGTAGTCGCCTGTCTTCATGGCGGAGATGCCCGAGCGATAGGCGGCGCGACCCCGGGCGGAGAGCTCCGACTTGACCTCGCGGATCTGTTCCTCGGCCTTCCAGTACAGCTCGGTCTTCTTGTCGGGATCTGCGGCCAGGACACGCTCGAAGCCCTGGATGGCGGCCATGGCGTCGCCTCGGCCTCGGTCACCGCTGGCGGTATCGAACAGGCCCTGCACCATCTGCAGGTGCTTCTCGGCTGTGTACCTGCCGTGGGCCACCACCGCACCCCGCTGCTTGGACTTGAGGGTATCCATAAGCGCAACGAGCTTTTCGTCATCAGGGAATACCGCCTGAACATCCTGGATGGCCCTCATGGCCGCCGGATACCCCCGGCGGCTTCCGATGGCCTCCTCGGCCTGGGCCACCGCGGCATCGTAGGCCGCCTGCTGGTCGCTCGCGGTGCTGCTGCGCTGCACGATGGTGTTGTACATGGACTGCACCACCAGGAACTCGCAGGCATGGTAGCCCATCTTGGTGGCCGTGGCGTTGGCCGGATTGAGCTTCTGCACCGCGGCGTATTTTTCGACGGCCTCGAGGTAGTGCTTATCGCGGAAGTGGGCGTTGCCCTCACCGATCAGGCGATCGATCTCGGCGCTGGAGGCCTCGGCACCGGAGGCAACCACCGAGGGAACGGTGCCAGCGGTGGAGGTGGGTGCGGTGGATGGACGGGTGACCTTGGGCCCATCACGCAAGCCGTCCTTCACGACCTTGACGCCGAACATCATGAACGCCACCAGCGCGAAGCCGATGATCAAGCGCCGGATGTTGCGCTCCATGAAGCTGCCCTGGCGACGGGCACCGCCCTTGCCGCCTCCGGACATCTTCATCTTCCGGCCCTTCTTGCGCTTTCCCCCAGGATCGACGTCCATCTCGACGGCGCCAAAGCCGCCAGCGGCGGCCACAGGTCGGGGCGGTGGAGCCACGGGCACGAAGCCCTGGTTCCCGGCTGGAGGACCGAGGGGTGCGGGTGCTGGTGCGCGGTGCACCGGAGGAGGCGCCCCGTTCCCCCCAGGAGGCGGAGCCAGTGGCACGGGAACCGGCGCGGCGAAGGCTGGCGTGTGGGGGTGAGGGGCCGACGGAGGGGGCGCCGCCACCTGCGGGCTGGGCGCGGGCGGAGCCACTACGGGCCCGGGCGCCACCTGGGGGTGAGCAGCGTGAGTCGCCTGCGGGGGAGAGGGAGCAGGCCGGGCCTGCGCGGGCGGTACAGCGGGCCCGGGCCGCGGGGGTGGCGCAGCAGCGAGCAGGCTGGAGCGGGAGACCGCCTGGGCAGGGGACGCCGGGGGAGGAGGTGGGGGCGGAGGAGGCACGAAGGTGGAGTCGCCGGCGCCATATGCGTCGGCACCGAAGCCACCCTGGGCCCGTGCCGACAGATCGGCGGCACCCACGGGGACCGAGGCCGACGGCGCCTGGCCATCGCCCTGTTCGAAGATCAGGGACTCGAAAGGTCGCGTGCCCGGGCTGGGAGCCGCGGGCGGTGGCCCGGCCGCGCTGGATGGCGCCGGTGGGTCCGGGGGCGCTGAGCCGCCCTCGGGGGGGGTTCTGGCATCGGCGAACCGGAATTCCGTGGCCCCGATCCGCAACCGGTCGCCGTCCTGGAGGAAGTGCTCGCGGATGCGCCCACCGTTGACGAAGGTGCCGTTGACGCTGCCGTGGTCGCGCAGGCACCAGCGGCCATCCAGCAGCACGATCTCGGCGTGGGAGCGGCTGGCCGCCGGATCGGGCAGGATCACCTCGCGCTGCTCGGATCTGCCCAACCCGAGGCCGCCTTCGCGCAGCGGATACTCGGACTTGAGCCCCTGGCCCTGCACCAGCACGAGGCGCGGCACCCCAGCCACCCGCGGCACCGCTGGCGGCTGGGCCTGTGAGGAGGCCGTGGACTCAGGATCTTCGGCCAGCCGGGGGATGGCGAAGACGAGCACGAAGGGGTCGATGAGGATCTCGTCGCCGTCCTCCAGCTCGCGGCTTCGAATGGGCTTGCCCTCGAAATAGGTGCCGTTGCCGCTGCCCACGTCTTCGACCACCACGCCGCTGGCGGACACCAGCAGCTTGGCGTGCCGGCGCGAGACCGCGATGTCGGGTAGCACGAGGCCACTGTCCTCGGCGCGTCCGATGTGGATCGTCCCGTTCGGAAGCTGAACGGTCATGTCCTCGTGGCCGGATCGCCGGATGGTGAGCTCGACGCGCCGATCGCTCATGGAATTCGAGCCTCCTCGCTGGAGGGATCACCGTGCCTGGTGGTGTAGCATCACCACTCCCGACGCCAGGAACACGCCGGGGGCCACTGCCTGCTCAGAAAAAATGTAGCACGGCACCGGCAGGAGCGTCCGCTCGCGACCGATCGAGCTGCTCTCGAGCCCTGCCTCCCCCCGCTCGTGAGCGGCGGCCAGCCACCTGAGCTCAGTACTGGTGGGACATCTGCGCCCGAGCCTTCTCGAGATAGTCCTTGGCCACCTGGTGGGAGCGGCTGCGCTCATCGGGGGCCAGGAGGAGGACCATCTCCCAGGCGGCGATGGCCTGCTGGAACTGCATGTCGTCGAAGTAGCGGATGCCCGCATCGAAGAACTCGGAGATCTTCTCGGTGATCTCGGTGTTCAGGCGATCGATGCGCCGGACGCAGATTTCGCAGGAGGGGTCGAGCTGCTGGGCCTGGTGGTAGGCCACCAGGGCGTCGTGCAGACGGCCAGCGTTGTACAGGCCGTGGGCCTGGTCCACCAGCTCGGCGGAGGACATGCCGGGTGGCGGCTCAGGCCATTCTTCCTGGATATCGGAGTGGGTGCCGTAGGTGGGGCCAGGGGATCCGGGCTGGTCACCTTCGATCAGCGACGACAGCGACGCGTCGCCGAGGGGAATGGGCGGAGTGCCGGCCCCGGGCTCGACCCCGGCCCCCGCGGCGCCAGGATCCTGGCCCGGCTCGAGGCCTTCGGTGGTGCTCAGCAACAGCGAGGACACGCCGTCGTCGTCCTCGATCGGGTCGGCCATCTTGACCCGACCCCTGCCCGCCAGCATGACCGCCACCACCAGCAGCAGCAGGATGCCGCCCGCCAGGCCGAGGGGCCAGATGCGCCAACGCTTGCCCTCTGCCGGACGGTCGACCACCACGGAGACCGAGCGGTCGGCCGCGGGATCTTCCACCTGCAGCTCGAAGACCGCGTTGCCGATCTTGATGCTGTCGCCCGGGGCCAGCTGCCGATGGGCCTGCACGCGGTTGTCGTTGACGAAGACGCCGTTGCGGGAGCCCATGTCCTGGACCCAGAGGGCACCATTGTGGAAGATGAGCCTGGCATGTTGGCGGGAGACCCCGTTGTCTTCCAGGTGCACCTCGTTGCCCGCCTGCCGGCCGATGCGCAGCCCCTGCGTGGGCACTGCATAGCGCTTGCCCTGCAGGCTGCCGACGATTCCTACTAGCATGGGAACGGTGCTCATCCCTGGCTACCCTACGGCGATGACGGCCAGAACACCGATGGACTCGGCGTTCAC
This sequence comes from uncultured Enterobacterales bacterium, assembly GCA_964512185.1. Lineage (GTDB taxonomy): Bacteria > Myxococcota_A > UBA796 > UBA796 > JAFGLY01 > CAZEJJ01. Next base: position 16,646 of record CAZEJJ010000071.1, read on the forward strand.
CGCACGCAGCGTGAGGCGGTTGGCGCCCAGCTGAAGCGTGTGGGCCACGCTGGGCGCTTCACCGCGCGCCACTCTGGCGCAGCTGACGGACAGTGTATCCAGGAACGCCGCGTCGGGCAGGAGCTCGGCGAGGTCGCGCCCCACCAGACCCTCCCGCTCGACCCCCAGCCAGGCACAGGCCGCCTGGCTCACCTGCAGCACCCGGCGCTCGGCGCTCACCAGGAACACCGGCACGGGCATGTCCACCACGCAGGCCTCGATGGCCTGCCGGCTCACCGGTCGGGGCTGCGGAGCCGCGCCGCCGTCGCCCTTCTTCCAGCGCGCCAGCAGGCGGTTGATGGAGTGGGTCAGATCGCGCAGCTGCCGCCACTCGGTGGGCACATTCACCTGGGACTGGTGCCCGCGCAGGCAGAGCTCCAGCTCTTCGCGCACCGCCGCCACGGGAGCCGTGGAGAGGCGCCAGATGGCCAGCCCGGAGCCGCCCATGATGAGCGTGAGCACGATGAGAGCCGCGATGAAGCGCGCCAGCAGGGGGGTGGAATCGGCCACCGCCGAGTCGACATCGTAGAGCAGGTAGGCCCAGCCCGCGATGGCGGTGGGGGCGCCGTCCACCGGGGCGACGCGGATGGGCGCGAGGATGTGGTATTGGCCCCCGCCCTTGGCCCAGGCCACGGTGCGGCCGCGCACGCTGGCCTCGGCGAAGTAGTCCTTGCCGGCGATGGACTGGCGCACCTTCTCGGCGGGCGCGCGAACGACGCCGCGGGCGTCGGTGACCATGGTGAGGCGCACGCCGGGCTCCCCCAGGAGGAAGCTGGCCTCGAGCCGCAGGTTGTTCTGCTCGGCGATGGCGGTGACGTTGCGGGCCGCCAGCGCCAGGCTGAGGGCCTTGCCGCGCTCGAGGGCTTGCTGCTCGGCCACATCGGCGACGCGCAGCACCTGGGAGACGAGGCCGCCCAGGGGCGCCACCAACAGGAAGAAGGACGCCGCCAGCATGATGGCCGCCAGCTGGATGCTCCAGGGCAGCTTGCGCAGGCGACGCCAGATCTGCAGGGCCCGCCCGAGATAGTCATCGGCGGCAGGCGCCACCTCGGCGGCTTCGCTGACAGGCGAGATGGCGCCGTAGGAGACCGAGTCGCCGAACCCCGAACCGGCAGGCTCGGAAGCGCCCACCGCAGCGAAGCCCCCGGACCCGAAAGCGAAGCCTCCGCTGTCGGTGCCCGGGTGGGCTGTGGCCTGGGAGGGCGCCGCCTTGGCCGCGAGGGGTTGTTGGGCAGCTTCATGGGGCTCGTGGAAGCGGGCCGCACCGTCGAAGGCGGGCCGATCGGGATCGGGCAGCTCACCCGTGACGTCCCCGCCCTGGTGTGGGGGTGGCGCCACCGGCTGAGGCGGCGCAGGGCTGGGCTCGGCCGGGCTGGCGAAACCAAAGGCGCCGCTGGGGCTGGCGGGCGCCGCGCCGAAGCCCGAGCTGGACGGGGCCGCGGCTGGTGCGGGGGTGGAGGGTGCCGAGCCGAAGCTCCCCTCGGGCTGGGAGGTTCCGAAGCCAGCCACGGAAGGCGCCGCCGGGGACGGGGCGGCCGCAGGCGGGGGCGGCGCCGCGGGCGCCGGGGGCGGCCCCGAATGCGAGGGCCGGGTGACGGAGCGGTCGTGGGCGTCGTCGCGAGCAGCCGGCGCGGGTGGCTGCGGTGTCGCTGCAGGGGCGGTGAACTCCAGCTGCAACAGCCAGTCCCCCACCTGGACCCGCTGCCCTGGGGCCAGCACCGCCTCGCGCACGCGGTGGCCCTCGACGTAGACCCCGTTGGTGGAGTCGAGATCGCGCACGGTCAGCTGCTGCCCCTGCAACACGAAGACGCAGTGACGGCCGCTGACGTGAGAGCTTCCGAGATGCACGGGGTTGTCGGCGTTGCGCCCGGCTAGGTTCTCGCCCTGCTGGAGAGCGAAGGAGGCGCCCACCCGCGGGCCACGCAGGACCTTGAGCTGCATTCAAGCCACCGGTTCGAAGGAGAGGAGATCGCCCACGCTGGTGCCGCTGGCCTGCACCACGCCCGCCGGCAGCTCGATGGCGGACCGCGCGCCGCGGTAGTGCCGGGTGAGTCGCCAGGGCTTGATGGCGCTCACCACTCCCACCACCTCGCCCGCGCGAGAGGTGAAGACGACGTCGATGGGAAAGCGCATGAAGAACATGTGGATGGACGCACAGGGTTCGAGCACCAGGCCCCCACCACCGGGCAGATCGTCGGTGAGCATCAGGCCACGAAAGCGGCTCCAGAAGGAAGCGGCACGCCTGGCGCGCTCGGCCAGGACCGTGCTGCGCGTGTGGTTGACCACTCGGTGAAACTCATCCACCCACGACCCCGGAGCCGTAGATGAAGTTGAGCAGAATGGGGCCGAAGATGACCACGAAGACGGCGGGCATGATGCAGAGGATCAAGGGGAAGAGGATCTTCTGCGAAGCGTGGGCACCCATGCGCTCTGCACGCTGGTAGCGCTGGGTGCGGATGAGATCGGACTGGGCGCGCAGCACGGGTCCGATGCTGGCACCGAGGATGTCGGCCTGGATGAGCAGCGCCGAGAACGAGGACAGCTCGGGCATGTTGCAGCGGTAGGCGAGGTTGCGCAGCGCCTGCTGCCGGGAGGCGCCGATCTGGATCTCGCGCAGGAAGAAGGCCAGCTCTTCCACCAGAGGACCCTCGGGGGCTTTCTCCGCCACCTTGTGCAGGCCCGCGACGAAGTCGAGACCCGCCTCCACCGACAGGGTGAGCAAGTCCATAATATAGGGCAGTGAACGCCTGATTTCGTCTTGACGTCGCTTTACCTCTCCGTTGATCCAGATGACGGGGAAGGCCGCGCCCACACCCAACGCCAGCAGGTCGGCCACGTAGGGTTCGTCCCACTTGGTGATCACCCTGCAGAGCAGACCGATGAACATGCACCAGAAGGCGATGGCCATCACCGCCTGGTAGGCCATGAACTCGTCGGGCTTCATGGCTCCGGTCATGCCGGCGGTGACGAACTGGCGGTCGATCCAGTTGCGGTAGCGCGGCGCCTTGATGATGCGCGCCAGGGGCACGAACATGCGGAACAGCGGGCGCATGACCTCGATGATGGGGCTGATCTGCCCCGAGGAGACACCCTGCAGCCCCAGCTGCTCTTCCATCTTCTGGCGCGAGTCGTCGGGCACCATGCCCGCCACGAAGATGAAGACGGCTACGGTGAAGACCACCAGCAGCAGGAGTGAGACCAGGGGGACCATGGCGGGGAGTCTACCAGGACTGCGGTTCCGAACCCAGCAGCGCCTTCGCCTTGTTCACATCGTCGCGGATGCGGGCCGCCAGAGCCGCGACGTCGGGGAAGCGGATCTCAGCGCGGATCCGGCCCACGAAGTGCACCCGCAGCTCAGATCCGTACAGGCCATCGGGCGCGATCCCAGCCGCTGGCTCCAGCAGGTGGACCTCTGTGGTGAAGGTCTCGCCATCGACCGTGGGCCGCGCTCCCAGGTTGGCGACACCAGGCAGCCTGGGGCCCCCGTCCACCTGGGCACGCACAGCGTAGACCCCCGGGGCAGGCACGAGCTCCGCATCCAGCAGGAGGTTGGCGGTGGGGAAGCCGATCTGGCGTCCTCGCTTTTGTCCATGCACCACGGTGCCGCGCAGGAAATAGGGCCGACCGAGCAGCTGGGCGGCGTCGCGCAGGCGGCCGGCGCGCACGCTGGATCTCACCCGCGACGACGAGACCACCCGCCCCTCTGCCTCCAGGGCAGGGACGACCTCGACCGGGAGATCCGGCGCCAGCACGGCCAGGGTGTGGTGGTCCCCTTCCCTGCCCGCCCCGAAGCGGAAGTCGTGCCCCACCACCATGGCCGCGGGGCGCAGCCGGCGCCCCAGCACCTCGCGCACAAACCAGGCCGGGGGCCTGGCGGCGAGGGCGTGGGAGAAGCGCTCGAGGCAGACCTGGTGCACCCCGATCTCGCCCAGGAGGGCGACCTTGTCCTCGATGGCCAGAATCCGCTGATGGGGACCGCGCCCGAGGATCGCCTGCGGGGGGGGATCGAAGGTGTAGACGAGGGCGGGCCTGCCCAGCTCCGCGGCGCGCGCCACCAGGCGCCGGAGCAGCACCTGGTGCCCCAGGTGCACGCCATCGAAGTTGCCCACCGTGACCACGGGATGGGACGCGCGCTGGATGCGCGAGGCCGACGAGAGCAGCACCAGGGGATCCATGGCCGGCAACATAGCGAGCTGTGCCCGCGGGAGCATGGGGCCGAAGAGGCGCCGCCCCGGGCAGCTGTCAGCGCGATCACCGAAGACCCTGATCCCGATCGGCCCGAAGGTCGCCGACCGCCGACGGCTATCCCCTGCCCAGCGGATTAGGACTCCTGCCCGGCACCGGCCCTCCCAGCCCACTCAGCTCTCCACCGCGCGCACCCAGGAGACCTCGCCATGAACATCCTCATCGCAGACAAGTGCCCCGACTGGTTCGTCCACAAGCTCGAGGCAGCCGGCTGCAGCGTCCTCTGGGAGCCCTCCCTCGAGGCCGACCTGCTCACCCAGGCCATCGTGCAGCACAAACCGGTGGCCATGGTGGTGCGCTCCACCAAGGTCCAGAAGCCCCAGCTCGACGCGGCAAAAGAGCTCAAGCTGATCATCCGCGCGGGCGCCGGCTTCAACACCATCGACTACGTCTACGGCAAGCAGCTGGGGGTCAAGGTGGCCAACTGCCCCGGCATGAACGCCTCGGCGGTGGCCGAGCTGGCCATCGGCCACCTGGTGAACATGGACCGCCGCATCGCCGACGGCGTCTCAGATCTGCGCGAGGGCACCTGGGCCAAGAAGACCTACGCCAGGTCGGCGGGGCTGCGCGGCAAGACCCTGGGCATCCTGGGCATGGGCAACATCGGTATGCTCACCGCGCGTATCGCCCAGGCCATGTTCATGGACATCATCACCTGGGATCCATTCCTGAGCGCAGAGAAGGCCGAACAGCTGGATGTCACCAAGACCGAGGACCTGCTCGAGGTGGCGCGGGTGGCCGATGCCGTCTCCATCCACCTGGCCCTGGTGCCCCCCACCGAGGGGCTGGTGGGTGCTGAGTTCATCGGCGCCATGAAGCCCGGCGCCTTCCTCATCAACACCTCCCGCGCCGGGATCGTCGACAAGCGGGCCCTGGTGGCCGCGGTCCGAGAAAAGGGCCTGAGGGCGGGCCTGGACGTGTTCTGGGACGAGCCGCCCGCCAACGACGAGAGCTTCGGCGATGACGTGGTGCAGCTGCCTGGCATCTACGGCACCCACCACATCGGCGCCTCCACCCAGCAAGCCCAGGATGCCGTGGCCGAAGAGGCCTGGCGCATCATGGACCGCTTCATCGCCTCGGGCGAAGTGATCAACCACGTCAATCCCTAGGAGAGACCATGAGCGACCAGCGCAAGCACAACTTCTTTGCGGGTCCCGCCGTGCTGCCCCTGCAGGTGGTGGAGGCAGTACAGGCCGAGCTGCCCAACTTCAAGGGCATGGGCACCGGCCTGATGGAGACCTCGCATCGCTCCAAGCAGTTCGGGGACACCTGGGCGTCGGCGCAGGATCGCATGCGGCGGCTGTTCGCGGTTCCAGCCAGCCACGAGATCATGTTCCTGCAGGGCGGGGCCTCGCTGCAGTTCCTCAACGTGCCCATGAACCTGCTCCCCGCAGGGGGCAAGGCCGACTACATCGACACCGGCGCCTGGTCCAGGAAGGCCATCAAGGAGGCACGCTGGGTGGGCGACACCGAGGTGATCTGGAGCGGCTCGGACATCGGCTACGAGCGCATCCCCCGCCCCGACGAGTACTCACTGCGCCAGGGCGCGACCTACCTGCACTACACCACCAACAACACCATCGCCGGCACGCAGTGGGCCTCCGAGCCCGTCAGCGGCGGCGTGCCCCTGGTGGCCGACACCTCCTCCGACATGCTCTGCGGCCCCCGCGACGTGGCCCGCCACGCGGTGATCTACGCCGGCGCCCAGAAGAACATGGGCCCCAGCGGCGTGGTCATCATCATCGTGGACAAGGGCATCCTGGAGCGCACCCAGGTGGACATCCCCACCCTGCTGGACTACCGCACCCACCTGGGCAAGATCTACAACACCCCCAACACCCTGGGTGTGTTCGTGGTGGACAAGGTCCTGGAATGGATCGAGGGCATGGGCGGCCTGGCCGCCATGTTCGAGCACAACCAGGCCAAGGCCGGGCTGCTCTACGACCTGCTGGACAGCAGCGAGTTCTGGCAGCCCCACGCCGCTCTCGATTCCCGCTCCCTCATGAACGTCACCTGGCGCATCGCCGACCGCGGCCTGGAGCCGCGCTTCATCGAAGAAGCCGGGGCCGCGGGCATGATGGGCCTCAAGGGACACCGCTCCGTGGGCGGCCTGCGCGCCAGCATCTACAACGCCTGCCCGCTGCCGGCGGTCGAGGCGTTGGTGGCCTTCATGCGAGAGTTCGAGCGGGTCAACGGCTGACACGTCATCCCGTGCAGGCTGGCGGCGAGGCTCGGGGGAGCATAGCCTGGTGGATGTCCCGGGCCGGAGCGTCCGGCCGGTAGCCACCCACCCACCCCGAGCCGCTGATGGGCGAGCCCAGGACCCGCACCCGCTACTGCGGCCGCTGCCTCACCACCTTCCAGGCAGACCCTGGGCACTGCAGCAACCTCAACTGCCGCACGGCTCGCCCCGACGAGGGCTGGGGCACCATCTACGAGGCCGGCGAGGTCATCGACCGGCACTACCAGATCCGCCGCAGGCTGGCCACGGGCGGGGCGGGCGTCACCTACCTGGCCCGCGAGGTGGAGCCCGAAGAGGGAGAAGAAGCCATCGACCTGGCGGTCAAGATCCTCTGGGCCAGCCGGGATCACGGCTCCTACCTGCGGCGCCTGTCCCAGGAAGCCCAGATCCTCCAGGAGCTCGACCACGCCAACATCGTGGAGTACCGCGGCTTCGTCCATCGCACCGGCAGCGCGCCCTACCTCATCACGCGCTTCGAGCACGGGGGCAGCCTCTACGAACACGTGCGGCGCCGCAAGCGCCTGGGCCTGCGCGAGGCCGCCTGCGTGCTGCGCCAGGTGCTCGAGGCCCTCGGCCGCGCCCACCAGGCTGGGGTCATCCATCGCGACCTCAAGCCAGAAAATGTCCTCCTCAAGGAGATCCCAGCCGCCGGCACCATGCCCCACGCGCTGGTGGCCGACTTTGGCATCGCCAAGGTGCAGGGCCTGTTCTCCGACGGGCTCACCCGCGTCGGCGCCTTCGTGGGCACGCCCCAGTACGCCGCGCCCGAGCAGTTCCTGGGCCTCACCCCCGAAGGCGCCACCGACGTCTTCGCGGCCGGCGCCCTGCTGTACTTCTGCCTGCAAGGCCAGCCCATGCTGCCCCTGGCCAACCGGCTGCCTCCAGAAGACGCCCGCGAGCTGCTGCTGCAGAGGCTGCCCCCCAAACTCAAGCTGCCCGACGAGCGGCCCGAGCAGGTCAAGGCCGCCGAGCAGGTCCTGGAGGCCGCCATGGAGGCCGAGCCCCAGCAGCGCTGCACCGTGCGGGAGATGCGCGGCATGCTCGAGGCCATCGAGCACGGCTCCTTCCTGGTGCGCCCGGCGCGCACCGCGGTGCCGCCTCGCAGCAGCACCCAGGACACCAACATCTTCCTCTTCTCGCAGGACGGAGAGGAACCGCCGCCCACACCCGGCGAGCCCACCGAGGCGGGCGAGGAGGCCCACCCCACCGAGGTTCCACCCGACACCTCGGCGTCGCCCACCATCACCGGGCCGACCGAGAACGAGGCCCCACCGCCGCCGCCACCCACCGAGAGCGAGATTCCACCCCCGCCGCCCACCGAGAGCGAGATTCCACCCCCGCCGCCTGATGCGGGCCCGGGTTTCGGCGCCTCGGGGCCAGCGGTGGATCGGCCGCTGCAGCCCAAGCCGGGGCCGGCCCCAGTCCACCCGGTACCTGAAGCAGCGCAGCCCATCGAACCCTACGACGACGAACCCGCCCCCCGGCGGCGCGGGCGCCTGGGCCTGCTGCTCCTGGTCGGCTTCCTGCTCACCGCGCTGTGCGGAGGTGGCGCCCTGGGTGCCACCTGGTACCTGCGGCCCGACCTGTTGCAGGGGCTGCCGGGCCTGGGCAGCGGAGGCGGCAGCACGCCGGCCACCGACCAGGCCCAGGTGAACGCCGTCGTCAAACAACTCAGCGTGCTCGGCGGCCGAGTGGCCCAGAAGTGCACCCTGCGCTCCAGGGTCACCGTACTGCTGCTGGTCAGCTCCGAGGGCACCGTCGAGCTCACCAGCATTGACGGGCCGCTGCTGCCCGACAAGCAGAAGTGCCTGCGGAAGCAGCTGGACACCGCGCGCTTGGAGCGCCAGCCCGGTCAGGCCATCAAGGTCCCCGTGGTGCTGCCACCCGGGCTGTGATCGCGCCGCCTACTCGGGCACCAGGGTGGGATCGTCGCGCTGCACTTCTCCCCGCTGCTCCACCTTCGCGCGCCGCGGCAGGCTGTCGATCTGCACCACCATGACGGTGATGTTGTCGGTGGATCCGCGCGCGATGGCGCGCTCCAGGAGCACCTCGGCGCAGGCCGCCGGCTGAGGCACCTCGCGCAACGCATCGGCGATGCGGCGGTCGTCCACGAAATTGGTGAGGCCATCGGTGCAGAGCACCAGGCGATCGCCGCGCCGCAGGTGCCGAGAGCCGGTGTCGCGGCCGGGATCGATGCGCACGTTGGCGTCGTCGCCCAGGCCGCGAGAGCCGTAGACGAAGCTCTGGGCCAGCCGGTCGGGATCGCCGGGCAGCTCGCGCCGATCACGCCGTGCGAACTCACGGCGGGTCTGGTCGGCGGTGAGCCTGGTCAGGTCGCCGTCGCGGCAGAAGTACAGGCGGCTGTCACCCACGTGCACCCAGAAGACGCGCCGGCCCAGCAGCCAGGTGCCGGTGAGGGTGGTGCCCAGCCTGACATCGCCACGCTGGGCCACGGTGGCGCGTAGGCGCTGGTGCGCCTTGAGCACGAAGCGGTGCAAGGTGAGTTCGGGAGCCTCGGGCTGGCCCTTGGTGTAGAGCAGGGAGAAGGCCTGGACAGCGGCAGCCGAGGCCAGAGTTCCGTCGTCATGCCCACCCATGCCGTCGGCCACGGCGAGCAGCACTCCCGCACCGTCCTGGGCCTTGATGACCTCTTTTTCGCCCTCACGGAAGCGGATCTGCCCGTCGCGACACACCAGGTAGTTGTCTTCGTTGGCCGACCGCCCACCGCGATCGGTGTCGACGCCGGACGAGCAGACCAGGCCGATGGTGACGCCGAGAGGCAAGAGCGCTCCTTGGGCTGCGCGACAGACCGCAAGCCTAACCGGATGTCCAGCGGCAGTCAGCCTGCCCCGTCGGCTCTCCGGGGCCCATCAACCCAGCTGCAACACGTACACCGCCGATCCTGCGATGATCATGTCGCCCTCTGCCAACTCGAAGGGGGCGCCGTCTTCGGGAGCGGTCTGGAAGCGGCCCCCCCCGCAGCGCCGGAAGAAGGGCTGGAAGGAGCCGTCGGGGAAGGAATAGGCATCGAGGTAGTCGGAGATGGTGAGCCGGCGACCGTCGAACAGCGCCACGCAGTCGATGTTTCCGAGGCGCAGGGGGAAGCGCGCCCGCAGGGGGACACCCAGCGCGAACAGCGCGGTGACCATGCGATCCTGCTCGTCCACCGCCAGCAGGCTCGCGCGGGGATCCGGCAGCCAGGGCTCGCGTGCGAGCCCGAGGGCCACCACGAAGTCCTCGGTGCCCTCCTCATCTCGCCGCAGCACCTCCAGAGCCACGCCCTCGAGGCTCGTGGTCCGGGAGACCGCTTCGCCACCCACCAGCAAGCGCGCGTCCTGCCTGTCCAGGCGCTGCGCGCGACCACGACGCCCGCGGGAGGCGAGGCGGAAGTAGTCCCGCGGACGGAAGCGCTGCGCCAGGCTGGTGCGGTTCTCCGGGATGATCACATCGGCGGCGCGGTGGTTGCCCACCAGCACCTCACCTGTGATCATCCAGCCCAGCAGCTGCAGCCGCGCCGGGCGGGACAGTGCCTGCTGCCAGCCCCGCTCGTCCACCACGACCACGTCGTCGACGGCAGGCTGGACAGCGGGCCGCGGCGAAGACGGCCTGGAGCGCTCCGCGGGCGCCGCGGGAGGGATCCGCGAGGCCTTCTGGCCGGCGTCGGCCAGGCCCCGCGGCAGGGGCGCATCGATGCCAAGGATGGAGTCGAAGCCAGGATCCGAGAAGGCGACACCCGCGGGCGCGGGCCCCAGCTCGCCCAGCCCACCCGCCACCGGCGCGTCTTCCACCACCAGGGGTCCGCGATCATTTGCTGGGCCGCGGGCGGGCCGGGGAGGCGGCTGGGGGCTGGGCCTGGGAGGAGGCTCCGGCTGGGTGGGCGGCTCGGGCCTGGCCGCGGGCCACGGCTCCGCCGCGGCCGATGCGGGAGCTTCGCCGGCCGCTGGCGCTGGCCCCTCCTCGATGAAGCTGTCGTCGGGCAGGCTCTGGGCCGCGCGCGCGAGTGACTCGGCCGTGAGCTTCTCCACCTCAGGTGTGCGCTCGGGCGGATAGCTCACCTCGAAGAGGCTGTTGCCCACGAGCACCTGGTCGCCTGGGAGGAGGTCAACCTCGCGCAGGCCGGCGCCGTCGCGTCCCGGGAACAGCGCGAAGACGTCTCGGTCACGGCGCACGTAGCTGTAGCAGTGGCGAGCCAGGTTGCGCAGCTTCGGTTCACCCCGCAGGTCGATCTCGGCGTGCAGCGAGGCCACCATGATGGAGTCGTTGTAGAAGCGGCTCTTGGGGATGTCGCCGGTGCGCGAGCGGATGAAGTCACCTTCGCCCATATCGAGGCGCCAGACGATGTTGTCGTTGTGGGGCTCGTCGGGCAGTCGGACCTTGCAGCGGCGATCGCGCCCCACGCGGTAGCTGCCACCGAACACCATGTAGGTGCTCGACGCTGTGCGGCGGATCTCGCCCAGGTAGGGCCAGCCCTCGGCCGCGACCCCGCTCATGTCGCGGTACTCCAGCAGCTGCCGTCCCAGCCGGATCTCGATGTCGGACCGCAGGCGCACCGGCTGCTGCGGCGGCAGGGCCCGGCCCGCCAGGCGCACGGAGCTGCCGATGGCCATGAAGTAGACCTTGTCTTCCCGCACCTGGAAGATGGCCTCGGGATCGGGGAGGGAGGTGCCCAGCTGGCCGCTGCGGCTCACGAAGACATCGTAGCCCTCCATGAACACGCTGAAGTGCACCCTCTGCAGCAGCGCTCCTCGCTCGCGCAGGGTGAAGATGCGCTCCTCGATGGCATCCGGGACGATGGTGTGGTGCCAACCCGCGGAGCCCGTGCGCAGGGCCACCGAGGACTCGCCGCCCCTGGGCAAGGGCCCGTCCGACGCGGACTGGCCGGCGAGCTGCACGCTGGCGGCGGGGGTGGGTTCGGTGGGCGGCGTACTCTCGATGGGGCGCCCCTTTCTGACTGCGCGGTCACGCGCTGGCGCCTGCTGCTCCGGAGCGGCCCGCCGGGCGGGGTCCCTGCGCTCCTTGATCACAGGCTTCTGCTTGCGGCGCACGGCCGCGGCCGCGTCTCCGCTCCCCCCATCCGCCTTGAGATCGGGGGTGGGGGCCGGCGGATCGGTGAGGCGGTCCTTCATGAAGGTGTCGACCACGCCCAGGACGAGGAAGGCCACGGGGCCGCCTCCGCGCTCGGTGATGGCCAGCACGGAGGGACCTTCAGCGGACTGCACACTGCCCACCTCGTAGCGCCGCTGGTGCTCGGGGTTGATCACGTGCACCAGCGAGCCATCGGGGTACTGCTGCAGCTGGTACAGCGCCGGTGCCTCCAGCGCTTCGTGGTGGAAATTGTCGAGCCAGTGGTTGCCCAGGGTGAAGCAGAGCTGGTCCGAGTGCAGCAGGCCCACCTTGCGATAGCCCTCCCAGGCACCCGGGATGTTCAGGTGTACGGTCAGCACCGGCGCCGAGGTGGCCAGCGGACCGGCGTAGCAGTTGGGCACCAGGCCAGACACGAACTGGCCCGGCTCCAGGCCGATGTGGTGGCCACGGAGGGCTTCACTGCCGTCGCGAACCACCCCGATCTGGAAGGGACGATCTGGAAAGATGGCGTTGAAGGCTTGTTTCTTACACCAGCGAAGAAGCTGCTCTTCGAGGACCTCCTGGGCCTCCTGCTTCCAGTAGTCGCCGGATTCTTCGACGCTGCGATCCCAGTCCGCCTGGTTGATGACCAGGAGCAGATCGGTGTAGCCGGCCAGGCCGTCGCCGCGCTCGGCGGCGATGTGGTGCAGCAGGCCCGAGCGGCGCCTGCCTCGAACCCCGGTCTCCCACAGCAGCATGGGCTGCTCCACCAGGTCGTCTGGGGTGGAGTGCAGGCGCAGTCGAGAGGCGTAGAACCCGCCGCGACCGTGGTCGCCTGCGACGAAGTCGGCATCTCCGGACAGGCCGCGCGTACCATCGTTGGAGAAAACACGAGAGAACCAGTTTCCGAGCTGGGCCATCTGCCCTCCAATCCGGACCCATGGACCCTAACCGGACCCTGTCGGCATGGACACGACGCCGAGCAGCGAAGGGTCGCCGGGGGTTACATTGCACGGCCCCTGGACACCGGCCCGCGCCTGGAGAGGTCCCATGGCTCGCATCCACGCCCACCGAGGCCTGCGCCCCGCCGACCACCTCGCCGCCCAGGTGATCAGCCCCCCCTACGACGTGCTCTCCGAGCAGGAAGCTCGCGATCTCTGCGAGCACAACGACATCTCGTTCCTGCACGTCACCCGCCCCGAGGTGAACTTCCCTCCCGGCATCGACTGCCACAGCCAGCAGGCCTACCGCGAGGCGCGCAACCAGCTCGACCGACTCCACGCCCAGGGCGCCCTGGTGGCCGACACCCAGCCGTGCGTCTACCTCTACGGCCAGGCCATGCCCATGAAGGACGAGCAGGGCCGGTGCACCCGCGTGCACGAGCAGGTGGGCCTGCTCACCTGCGTCTCCGTCCAGGAATACGACCAGGGCTTGATCAAGAAGCACGAGCACACGCGGCCGGTCAAGGTGGAGGACCGCACCGCCCACATGGAGATGCTCGACGCCCAGGTGGGCCTGGTGTTCCTGGCCTACCGCGACCATGCCGCGGCCACCGCGGTCATCGAGCGCTACACCGCCGCCGAGCCCGCCTGGAGCGTGACCACCGAAGACGACGTGGCGCACACCCTGTGGGTGGTGAGCGACTCCGCGGCCGTCCGTGAGATCCAGCAGGCCTTCGCCCAGCTGCCCGCGCTGTACGTGGCCGACGGCCACCACCGCAGCCAGTCAGCGTCGCTGCTGGCCAGCCGTCGCCCGGGGGACGGTGAGCACCGCTGGTTCCTGGCGGGCATCTACCCGGCCTCGGCCCTGCAGGTGCTGGCCTACAACCGCCAGGTGGCGGATCTCAACGGGCACAGCGTCCAGGGATTCCTGGAGCAGGTGCAGGCCCGCTTCGAGCTCACAGCGGGGGTGGCTCCCATCCCCGACCGGCGCGGGCGCATCACCATGTACCTGGACGGCTGCTGGTACGGCCTGCTCCCCAGGCCCGAGCTGGTCCCCGACGATCCGGTGGGTGGACTGGACGTCTCCGTCCTGCAGGACCAGCTGTTGGGCCCGCTGCTGGGCATCGGCGATCCGCGCACCGACGAGCGCATCCACTTCGTGGGCGGCATCCGCGGGCCGTCGGCCCTGCAGCGCGCAGTGGACTCCGGCGCCGCGGCGGTGGCCTTCCACATGTTCCCCACCGCCATGGAGCAGCTCTTCGACGTGGCCGACACGGGCCAGGTCATGCCGCCCAAGTCCACCTGGTTCGAGCCCAAGCTGCGCGGCGGCGTGGTCCTCCACAAGCTGAGCTAGCCCAACCTTGCCTCGCGTCCGCCCCCGCCTGCGCCTCGCCCTGGTCCTCCTGGGCCTGGCGGCGCTGGCTGCCGTGGTGGTCATCGGGCTGCGGCACTGGCCGCGGTCATCCAGCAAGCCTGCACGCAGAGCGGCGGCGCCGGCCCCCGGGCCCGTCTCGGAACCCCAGCTGCGCGAAGCGCTGGCCCCTGTGCCAGACATGCCGCTGGCGGCCGAGCACACCGACGTGCTCATGCTCATGGTGTGCACCTTCCGCCGCGATCGGCTGCAGCCCTACGGCCAGGAGCGGCCCACGAGCCCGTTCCTGCAGCTGCTGTCGGAGCACGGCGTGCTGTTCGAGCACGCCATCGTGCAGAGCTCCTGGACCAAGCCCAGCATGGGCAGCCTGCTCACGGGGCGCTGGACGGGCGTTCTCCAGCTGGACGATCCCGGCGACCGGGGCCACACCAACCGCGCCCTGGCCCCCGGGTTCTACACCGCGGCCGAAGCGCTCAAAGCCGGCGGCTACCGCACCCTGGGGGCCTCCGCCAACCCCAACGTGAGCAGCACCTTCGGCTTCGACCAGGGCTTCGATCTGCACCACGAGCCCGAGCACCTCTGGCGCGATTCCGACGAGGCCAGCCCCACCGGCGACCAGCTCATCGAGCAGCTCCTGGCCGACCTGGACGACACCCCTGCCCACCAGAGGGTCTACCTCCAGGCCTTGTTCGTGGACACCCACGCGCCGCGCCGACCCTCGCGCCAGGCGATCCGGGCGGTCAAGGTCGAGGGCGTCGAGACCACCCAGCGCGTGCTGCAGTACGACGCCTCCCTGCTCACCCTCGACGCGCATCTGGCCCGCATGCTGCTCGAGGTGCAGGCCCGGCGACCCAACCTGCTTGTGGCGGTGGTGGGGGACCACGGCGAGGGGCTCAAGCTCCCGGAGCACCACGGCAAAGGCCACGGCAACCACCTGTACACCACCACCACCCAGGTGCCGTTGCTGTGGTGGCATCCAGCGCTGCCCGAGCAGGGTCGGTCCATCGACGGCCTGACCATGGGCGTCGACCTGCTGCCCACCCTGCTCGACCTGCTACACCTGCCTGCCCCGACCCCACTGGATGGCGACAGCCAGGCTCCCGCCATCCTGGGCGAGACCGGGCGGGCCAGCCACGAGCTGGCCTTCACCGAGACCCTCTTCCGCAAGTCCTCCAAGACCGCGGTGATCGGCCAGGGCTACCACCTGGTGCGCGATCACAAGGCCGGACCCAAGCGCGAGCGCATCGACGAAGCGCTCTACGACCTGGACGAGGCGCTGCAGCAGACCGACCTGTCGGGCAACCACCCCAGGGTGCTGGAGCTGCTGGGCGCCGAGCTCGACGCCTGGGAAGCCGAGGTGCGCCACGCCAGGGACAGCTCCGGAGATCCCATCGAGGGTGCTCCGTCCGAGGCCACGCTCCAGCAGCTGCGCACCCTGGGCTACATCGAGTGAGCGCACCCAGCTACACCGCCCTGGTGGAGGTGCCGCGCGGCTCCGTGATCAAGCGCGAGCTGCATGCAGGCGGGAGCATCGACTACATCTCTCCCTGGCCCTGCCCCTTCAACTACGGCTGCATCCCCGACCGCATGGCGGCCGACGGCGATCCCGCCGACGCGATCATCCTCGGCCCGCGGCTCGCTCTCGGCGCGCGGGTGCGGCGCCCAGCCGTGGCCCTGGTGCGCTTCCTGGATGCCGGCGAGCAGGACGACAAGCTGGTGCTGTCGGACCGCCCCCTCAGCCGCAGGGACCGCCTGGCGCTGGTGGCCTTCTTCCGCTTCTACGAGCGCGCCAAGCGCCTGCTCAACCGCCTGCGCGGCCAGCGCGGGCGCACGGCGTTTCTGGGGGTGGAGGAGACCGGCTACTCCACCACGTAGTCCGGCTCCACCTCGGCGAGGCGCTCGGCGAAGAGCTTGTTGTCGCCAAGCTCCAGGTTCCCGGTGTCGTCCAGGAATTCCAGGTCGCCGATGAGCACCACCTCGCCGCCCCACTCCAGAGGCTGGTCCTTGACCACCAGGTAGTCGCCCTCGTGGTGCACCACGTAGGGCGCCCCGTTGGCGGCCACGTAGCAGGGATCGGAGAAGCGCAGCTCGGAGACACCCTCGGTCATCTGGTCGGCGGCGATGAACGTGGCGGGCAGCATGGTGAACTCGTCGACACCCACACCGGTGAAGCGCGGGCGCAGGCCCCAGGCCTCCAGGAGGTTGTCGATGACGTTGGAGTCGCAGTTGCCCACGTCGTTGAGGATCACGACGCGGCTGCCCTGGCGGCGCGCGCCCTCCAGCAGATCCACCTGCTCCTGGGTGAAATTGCTGCCGCCGTAGATGCCCGGGGCGGCCAGGACCACCAGGCGGTAGCTGGACAGATCGTCGCCCAGGCTCTCGCGCACGTCGGTGTTCCAGCCGTACTTGTCCTTCCAGTGGGCGTCGATGTCCTCGAAGGAGCCGAAGCCACTGGACCCGGCCCCCGTGACACCGCCGTTGCCCGTGTAGACCAGGACGCGATCCCCCGCAGGGTAGACCGGCCCCTCGGGCGCGGTGTCCTCGGGTGGCGACGTGTCGACGGTGTCGGTAGGCCGGCCGTTGCAGCCAGCCAGACCGAGGGCGAGCAGCGCCGAGTTCAGGATCGGGAGGGTGCTCTTCATGACCTTGTTCCTATGGATGCGACCGAGGCGCCGTCGCCGGTCCGCCGCGGTTCCGGCTGCCGGCAACCTATTCTGTCTGCTCGCCTCCGGCCCAGCATACGGAATGCTTGATACCCACGCGGTTCTGGCGTACTAGCTCAGCAAGCCCGTGGCTGCCGGGCCCCGCCCCGTTCGAGGAACCGCATGTCACTGCTCCCCCTGCTCGGCCTGCTCACCTCTGCCTGGGCTATCGACGACATCCCCTGCCCGAAGGACGTCTCGATCCGAGCGCTGAAGAAGCAGAACAACTCCCTGCAGGCCCAGATCCTCGCCCAGGTCACCGATGCCAACGCCCTGGACGGCGCGGTGGTGCAGGCCCACATGCTCATGGGCTGCGTGCGGAACGTGCCCATGAGCGTCATCAGCCGCAGCTTCCTGCTGCTGGGCACCCACCACATGGCACAGGGCGACGACTTCCAGGGCGAACCCTTCATCGCGGCAGCGGCGCTGCTCGGCGGTGAGTCCGCCTGGGTGGAGGGTCTGTCCGCGGAGATCCGCACCCGCTACTTCAACACCCTCACCGATCCCCGCCAGCGGGGCGTGGTGTACGCACCCGAATTCCGCCTGCCCGGGGGCTACCACCTGGTGGGAGCCAGCGGCGGGCCCCCCTGGACCATGCCCATAGGTACCTTCACCTTCGAGTGGGGCGAGCGCTCGGTGCCCGTCAACGTCAACGATCGCGAGCTCACCCTGGTGCTGCCCTCCACCTTCGACGACTTCGATGCGCTGGTGGAGGGCGTCACCGAGTCCGACCTGGAAGAGCCCGACTACGACGCCATCGTCTACTACAACACCCGCCGCCAGGAGCGCCAGGCGCGACGCGAGACCCAGCGGGTGGCGGAGCAGCACTCCGCCAGCACCCAGGAGCAGGACCAGGAGCAGCCCCCCCCCAGCGAGGGCCCGCTGGTGGACGCCGACGAGCTCTTCGACGAGCTGGCCACCTACGAAGGGGAAGAAGGAGAGGCGCCGCCTCCCCCGCCCGACGACGAGCCGCCCAGCCTGCGCATCCGCACCGGCCCGGCCCTGGCCTTCCGCCCGCACCTGGGAGCAGGCGCCGCCTGGACCATCACCGGCAGCCCCGGCAAGGGCGCGGTGGTGGGCGACGAGGACTTCGGCGGGCTCGGCATCCAGCTGGGGCTGGGCCTCAAGCTGTCGCTGGGCCAGCACTTCGGGCTGCGCCCTGAGCTCGGCTTCCGCAGCGCCGGCACCTCGGCCGAGCTGGGCGCCGGGCGCTTCGCCGACGAGGGCTACGACGGCGAGGTCCCGGTGGAGCCGCTGAAGAACCACCTGTGGCTGGGCTACGGTCGCCTGCCGCTCCTGCTGCAGCTGGGCCCCCTCGCTGTCGGCGCCGGGCCGGCCTGGAGCATGGGCCGGGCACAGGTCACCGGCCTCACCTCCTGCGGCGACGAGGCGCTCGACTGCATCGCGCCCTCCAAGGGGACCGTCATGGCGGCGGGCGGTGCCGCGCACCTGGGGTTCCGGCCGGGCAGGTCCCCGGTGCTGCCCTGGATCGATGTCAGCTACCTCAGCGACGGCGAGCGGCCCT
Source organism: uncultured Enterobacterales bacterium (assembly GCA_964512185.1). Classification (GTDB taxonomy): domain Bacteria; phylum Myxococcota_A; class UBA796; order UBA796; family JAFGLY01; genus CAZEJJ01. Next base: position 34,776 of record CAZEJJ010000071.1, read on the forward strand.
ACATCGGCGCCAGCCTGTCCATCGCCTGGGAGGGCAAGCCATGAGCGGCCCGGCCCACGTCCTGATCCTCATCCTCGCCGCGCTGGCTGGCTGTGGCACCAGCTGGGAACCCATCGACGCCGACGGCGACGGAGTGACTCGGCAGGACGGCGACTGCTGGGACGCGGTGAGGGGCCCATCCGGCAGCGATCTGAAGGGTCGAGACATCCACCCCGACGCCGCCGAGACCTACTACGACGGCATCGACCAGGACTGCGCAGGAGACGATGACTACGATCAAGACGGCGACGGATGGGTGCCCTCCGAACACGGTGGGCTCGCCACCCAGGGTGTGCCCGACAGCGGCGCGCTGGCCGCGGGCGACTGCTGGGACGATCCCACCACCATCCCCGAAGACTTCGCCGTGGTGCCCTCCAGCCTCACCGACCGCCTGGGGGCGAGCCTGGCCTGGGAGCAGCCAGACGCCTCGATGGTCAACCCCGACGCCAGCGAGACCTACTACGACGGCGTCGACCAGGACTGCGAGGGCGACGACGATCTCGACCAGGACGGCGACGGTTTCCGCACCTCCGCCTACCCGGATCACGCCGGTGACTTCGGAGAGGACTGCATCGACGGGGCCGACCTGGACGCAGACAACCCCGCTGGAAGCGACGCGTCCACGGTGAACCCCGAGGCCAGCGAGACCTGGTACGACGGCACGGATCAGGACTGCGATGAGAACGACTGCGACCAGGACGGCGACGGCTACACCGCCGACGGCCTGGGCAGCGGTCACTGCGACGCGGAGGACTGTGACGACACCGATGCCGCCATCAGCCCCGACCCGGGGGTGGAGGAGACCTGGTACGACGGAGTCGATGGCGACTGCGACGGCCTGAGCGACTATGATTCCGACTACGACGGCCACGACGCCGAGGCCTACGGCGGCGACGACTGCGATGACACCGACCCCGACATCGGCCCCCACGCCAGCGAGACCTTCTACGACGGCGTCGACCAGGACTGCGATGGTCTCAGCGACTACGACGCCGACCTCGACGGCTACGACATCGACGAGCACGGCGGCGACGACTGCGATGACACCGACCCCGACATCGGCCCCCACGCCAGCGA
>CAZEJJ010000072.1:0-35820 GCA_964512185.1 uncultured Enterobacterales bacterium
CGACGGCTTCGACCCGGTCTGCGACGACGGGGCCGACTACGACGCCGTTCGCGACGGCCACCCGCTGCCCTGGGACTGCGACGACGCCGACGCCGCCATCAACCCCGGGGCCACCGAGACCTGGTACGACGGCATCGACCAGAACTGCGACGCCTGGGACGACTACGACGCCGACGGTGACGGCTGGGCCACGCCCCAGGACTGCGACGACGAGCTGCCCACCATCCATCCTTCCGCGCCCGACCAGCCCTACGACGGCGTGGACTCCAACTGCGACGGGTGGAGCGACTACGACAAGGACCACGACGGCTACGACGACTTCCGCTTCGGCGGCACCGACTGCCACGACGGCGAGCCCTCCATCAACCCCGCCGCCACGGAGACCTGCGGCGACGGCTTCGACCAGAACTGCGACGACTCCAGCGACTACGATGCCGACGCCGACGGCTACGATGCCGCCAAGATGGGCGGCCCCGACTGCGACGACACCGACGCCTCGGTGCACCCCGAAGCGCACGACGAATACTACGACGGTGTGGACGCCAACTGCGACGGCCTGGACGACTACGACGCCGACGGCGACGGCTACCGCGCCCCGTCGGGTGACGGCGACGACTGCGACGACGCCGACGCCAGCGTCAACCCCGCCGCAACGGAGATCCTCTACGACGGCGTGGACTCCGACTGCGACGGCGCCAGCGACTTCGACGCCGACGGCGACGGCTTCGACGCCAGCCAGTACGGTGGGCTGGACTGCGACGACAGCGACCCCGGGCGCCACATCTCCTGCCTGGAGTCTTCCCCGCTGGAGCCCACCGGCTGCGCCACCCGCTCGGGCTCCAGCCCCGGGCTGCTGGCCCTGCTCTTCGGCCTGCTGCTGGGCCTGCCCAGGCGACGCGGCGTCAGCCGGCCATAGCCTCGATCAGCAGCGCCTCCAGCTCCCAGGGGGGCCCGGGCTCGGCCAGGGCGCGCTCCAGGGCGAGGCGGGCGGCCACGGGGATCTCCCGCCGCAGGTTCTTTCCCTTGAACGGGGGGAAGAGCAGAGCCCCGCGGCAGAACGCGGCGGCGCAGTGCCGCGCGCCGGCGGCGGCCTGCTCCACCTCCAGCGCGCGCACGCCCTCTAGATCCGCCAGCACGATGCCCCCCCAGTCCTGGGGCCCGGTGAGCACGAAGCGGCGGGGTAGCGCGTCGGGCAGCACCAGGCCCGCCAGGCCCAGGGCGCGCAGGATGCGCACGCCGGCGAGGGCCAGGCGCAGCGCCTCCCTCCCCGACAGGCGCGCGCGGCGCTCGGCAAACACGGTGTCGAGCCGGCGTCCGTGCACAGCGTAGGCGGCGAAGCCATCCCTGGCTTCTTGCCCACCCAGCACCGCCGCCACACCGGGCAGGCAGGCGCGGGCCTGCAGCCGTCGCTCGGCGGCGAAGCGCTCCGCCTGGCCATCCTGGGCGAAGCGCACCACCACCGGCCGCAGCCGCTCCAGGTGGAAGGCCTGCTGCAGGCCGGGACCCTGGTCCTCTCCCAGGGCCAGCGGGCCCCTGCGCGGCGCCTCGAGCCAGCGCAGCAGCGTCTGCACCTCGGCGGAGGCTCTGGGCGACCGGCGCAGCTGCCGCAGGCGCTCGCGCGCCTGTTCGTAGAGACCGGCGCGCACCTGCTGCCGGGCCACGCGCAGCCCGAGGGCAGCGACGCCCTCGCCATCCTGGGGCAGGGTCTCCACCAGGGAGCGCAGCCCCGGGTGGCACAGCAGGGAGTCGTCGTCCTGGCGCAGCGCGCTGTCGAGCAGGCTGAGCCGCACCTCCAGCGGGTAGGCCGCCAGCATGGAGGTGGGGGCCGCGAACATGATGCGCAGGCCCTCAGCGAGGCCCTCGGCGGGCTGGGACGGCTCGCGGCGGCGACCGCGGCGACCGCCCCCGCCGATGGCCTCGTAGACCGAGCGCAGCGGCACGAAGCGCTGGGCGACATCGGGCTTGAGCTCCCCAGCGAGCCGATCGAAGGCGGCGTAGAAGCCAGGGTTGCCCAGCAGGCCGAACAGCGCCCCGGCCAGCTCCCGCTCGTCGAACGCCGCCTGCATCACGTCCAGCAGCCGGCTGAGCCGGGCCGCCGAGATCTCCTCGAAGTCGATGCGGCCCACCGCCCTGGTGAACGCGCGGCCGGCGTCGGCGGAGCCGGCCGAAGCGCACAGCGCCTCGAGGAAGCCCAGCAGCACGTCCAGATCGCCGGAGATGCCCGCCGCGTCGGCCAGGAAGCGCGCGCGGGCCTGGGGATTGGACTTGACCGGCTCGCGCTCCAGCGCCGCGCGGATGGTGCCCTTGTCGATCTTGGACAGCAGGTACTGGCAGGTGCCGCGGTGGCTGGGCGGCCGCGTGCCCTCCACCAGCAGGGCCTCCTTGGCGTTCAGGCGCAGCCGCAGCAGGCTGCGGTGCCGCTTGATGAACGCCAGGTGGCGCTGCATCTCCTTGATCTCCGACGGATCTAGCGGCTGGTCGGCGGGCAGGCTGGTGTCCACCAAAGAGCGCTTGACCCTGGGCACCTGCGGCCGGCTCTCCTCCCTCTTTCCGGATCGCGAGCGCCGACGACGGCGCTTTCGTGGCTTGCGCGGAGGATCGCTGCTCAAGGCGCACCTGGGGGCGGGGAGCCTGTAGGGCATAGGCGGCGCGGAGCCTGCGAACGCAGGGATCCGTGACGCCGGTGCCGAATCCTGGCGAGCGGCTCGAGGCGACCGTGGATGGGGGTCCGGCGCAGTATCGTCGGCTGGAGGCGTGCTCTCAGCACGTCAATACCGGCGATGCGAGCCGGGCCCGCAGGCGCCATCGGATCGGGCCGCACAGCGGATGAGGTATGCACTACAGGCTCCTACAGGATCTTCTCTACCACGACCTGCTCGCCCGCTCGTATGCCGGCGTGCTCGATGGCGTTGGCCGGCACGGACACCGCGCCGCTGGCCGCTTCATCCACTCGAAGAACGGCGTGCAGGGACTTGAGGCCGCCGTACCACCAGCGCTTGTCGCAGACATAGATCAGGTCGCCGTCGCGGGCCTTCATGCGGGCGGCGGCGGCGGCACCCAGGCTCACCACCGGGCGCGCGTCCAGGGCGTAGTCCTCGTGGGGGCCAGCGACCAGGGTGACGCGGACCTTCTCGCCGAGCTGTTCGTCGTTGGGCTCGCCACCCTTGAACAGCCGCTTGGCCTGGGCCAGGGTGCCGATCCACAGGCCCTCGATGCGCTCGGGATGGGGGTGGGGCCAGACATAGGAGAAGACCACCGCGAGCCCTGTGCAGAGCGCGAAGCCGTACAGAGCGCGCATGTAGTTGAGGCCGGTGCCCGGGTCCATGCCGTGCAGGGCCGCCAGGGGCTTGACCAGCACCGGGAAGGCGATGGAAAGACCCATCAGCGCACCGCCGCCCACCAGGGTGATCATCGCCGCGCGGGGCGAGAAGCGCTTCCAGGTGATGCCCAGCACCACCGCCACGATGACCGGCGGGCTGATGGCCGCGGTGAAGGTGCCGTGGGCCACGTAGATGGACTTGAAGCCCATGTACAGCGGCACCAGCGCCAGCCCGGCGACGGTGAACAGGATGGAGGAGACGCGCGCCACACCCAGGTAGTGCCGATCATCGCGGTCGGGCGAGATGAAGGGCTTGTAGACATCGTTGACCGCGATGGCAGCCACGGCGTTGATCAGCGTGTCCACGGTGCTCATCAGCGCCGCGGTCAGCGCGGCCAGGATCAAGCCGAAGACGCCAGGCTTGGTGACCAGCGAGGCCACCTCCATGAAGATGGAGTTGGGGTCCACGCCGCTGTCGACGAGCCCGAAGCTGACCAGGCTGCGGCCGATCCAGCCGGCGTTGCCCACAGCCATGACCGCCAGGGGCATCAGGACCAGGATCACCACGATGATCGCCTTGCGCCCTTCAGCCACGCTCTTCACCGCCAGGAAGCGCATGATCAGCCCCTGGTTGGCGAAGTAGAAGAACATGGAGGAGCCGAACATGTCCTGCCAGAAGATACCCACCATGGGGAACTTCTCAGGATCGGTGAAGCCCGAGAAGGGCATCCGGTGGGCCTGCGGCAGGCCCTCCCAGAAAGCCGAGAGGCCGCCCAGCCCGTCGGGGTTGTGCTCGCCCAGGTACCAGATGCCCAGCACGAACAGCAGCAGGCCCGCTCCCAGCAGCAGGAACGCCTGCAGCAGGTCGGTCATGATGACCGCGGTCTGGCCGCCGAAGGTGACGTAGACCGCGGCGATGACCGCGATGATCACCGCCCAGCCGAAGATCCCGATCCCCGGCACGATGGCGTGCATGGCCACGCCCAGGGTGAACAGGTTGATGCCGATGTAGCCCACCATGTACAGCAGGATGAAGACCACGGCGGCCACGCGGGTGGGGCGATCGAAGCGCTTCTCGAAGTACTCCGGGATGGAGACCACGCGCGAGTAGTAGATGATGGGCAGCCAGCCCAGCATGAACAGCGGCGCCAGGAACCAGTCGTTCAGGTAGGTCATGGACGAGCTGAAGCCGTAGCGGTAGCCCGCCGCCGCGTACTTGATGAACGAGTAGCTGCCCACCACGGTGGCCACGCAGGAGAAAGCGATCAGCCACCAGCTGAAGCGCTGGCCTGAGAAGAAGAAGTCCTTGGTGCTGCGCGTGTTCCTGCCGAACAGGGCCCCGAACCCGAGCACCACCACGAAGTAGACGACCACCAGGACGTAGTCGATGGGCGTACCGTAGGCGATCTCCATGGTGCCCCCTACCCGGCCAGCAGGATCCAGCCGGTGTGCATCGCGAGGTAGCCCACGAAGCCCACCAGGCAGAGCCTGAAGGTGTTGCGGTCCGAGGCCACCGCCATGTCAGCGCCGCCGAGCCGAAAGCACAGCCACAGGGTGAGCGCAAAGAAGAGCCCCCCCACACCGTATTGGTACGCGAGCTGCAGCCAGTTCATGGTCGCTCCTCCCGAGGGGGGAGGCCGAGTGTAGGAGAGGGAGCCTTCCGGGGCAAGCCGATCAGCGTCAGCGGCGCAGACCGACAGGCCCTCTCTCGCCCGAGAGTCGCTCCCTGGGTCCGTATCCCAGACCGACAGGCCCTCTCTCGCCCGAGAGTCGCTCCCTGGGTCCGCATACCGGACCGACAGGCCCTCTCTCGCCCGAGAGCCGCTCCCTGGGTCCGCATACCGGACCGACAGGCCCTCTCCCGCCCGAGAGTCGCTCCCTGGGTCCGCATAGCAGTGCTCGGGAACGAGGCAACAGGCTTGCCGCCTCTTTCCCGAGCGCTCCTAGCCCGCCACGAAGCTGGGCAGGTAGGCGAACAGCCCGGCGGCGCCGCCGGTGTGCAGGAACACCACCCGCTCGTCGGGCGCGATCTCCCCCGCGCGCGCCAAAGCCAGCAGGCCCGCCATGGCCTTGCCCGTGTACACCGGATCGAGCAGCAGGCCCTCGCGGCGGGCGGCCAGCTTCACGGCGGCCAGCGTTCCGGGCGTGGGCAGGCCGTAGCCGGGGCCCACGAAGCGATCATCCACCAGCACAGATCGCCACGGCGGCGGCTCGATCCCCAGGTGGGCGCCGGTGGCCTGGGCGAGGCCGAACACCTTGCCCTCCTGCTCCCCCTTCTCCGCCGAGACGCTGATGCCGGTCACCGGGATGGATGCGCCTGCGCCGTGCAGGCCCGCCAGCAGCCCCGCCTGGGTGCCGGCGCTCCCCGATGCCACCACGATGCGGTCGATGCGCAGGCGTCTCTCAGCGGCCTGGGCCAGCAGCTCCAGGGCGCAGTCCACGTAGCCCAGCGCGCCCACCGGGTTGGAGCCGCCCACGGGGATGGCGTAGGGCCGGTGGCCGCGCGCTTCCAGCTGCCGGCAGATCCCCTCGACGGCGCGCTCCAGGTCCGTGCCGGCGGCCACCTGGCGCAGCTTCGCCCCCAGCAGGCGGTCCAGCAGGCGGTTGCCGGAGTGCAGGTAGCTGGCGTCTGCCAGGGGCACGCTGTCCTCGAGCACCAGCACACAGTCCAGGCCCAGCCTCGCCGCCACGGCCGCGGTCTGGCGGCAATGGTTGGACTGCAGTCCGCCGGCGGTGACCAGGGTGTCGGCGCCCTGTGCCTGGGCCTCGGCCGCCAGGAACTCCAGCTTGCGGGTCTTGTTACCGCCGGTGGCCAGGCCCGTGCAGTCGTCGCGCTTCACCCACAGGTTGTCCAGGCCCAGCTCCGCGCCCAGGCCGGGCATGGGCTCCAGGGGCGTGGGCAGGTGGGCGAAGCGCAGCCGGGGGAAGACGGAGAGGTCCATGGAGGGCTCCGGAGGGCGAGGCCCGGCCAGAGTATGCGGTCTACAGCGGGGGTGGGTTCGCCCACTGGCCGAGACCGGTGGTTCCGATACCTTCCTGTCACCTCCCATCAAGCCCGAGCGCACCATGACCACGACCATCATCCTGGCCCTCGCAGCTCTCTGCGCCCACGCCGGCCCGCGCGACAAGTCCCCCAGCCTGTGGCCCGAGCTGGAGCGGCTGGCGGCCCACGAGTTCGTGGACCTCACCCATGCATTTGGCCCCGGCATCCCCCACTGGCCGGGCTTCGACGACGAGCGGCGCACGACGCTGTACCACTACGACCAGGGCATCGGCACCAAGGGCCACGGCTTCCTGGCCCACGAGTACTGCCACGTGGGCCAGTGGGGCACGCACGTGGATCCGCCGGCCCACTTCGTGCACGGCACGCGGCTGCTGGACGAGATCCCGGTGGACGAGATGCTCTTGCCCCTGGTGGTCATCGACGTCAGCCAGCAGGCCACCGCCGATCCGGACTACCGGATCACGATGCAGGACATCGAGCGCTGGGAGCAGCGCCACGGCCCCGTGCCCGCCGGCGCCTTCGTGGCCATGCGCACCGACTGGAGCCAGCGCTGGCCCGACGCGGCCGCCATGCGCAACGAGGACGAGGCCGGCGTGGCCCACTACCCGGGCTGGAGCCAACAGGTGCTGAGCTACCTGTACGAGGAGCGGGGCATCACGGCTTCGGGCCATGAGACCACCGACACCGACCCCGGGGTCGCCACCAGCGCTGGGGACTACTCGCTCGAGGCCTACATCCTGGGCCAGGACAGGTACCAGATCGAGCTGCTGGCCAACCTGGACGCCGTGCCCGAGTACGGCGCTATCGCGGTGGTCAGCTGGCCCAAGCCGCTCAAGGGCTCGGGGTTTCCAGCCCGGGTGTTCGCTATCGTTCCCTGACCACCCGACACGGTATCGCGGCCTGCACGATGACCGCCGCTGCACGATGCCCGCAGCGGTCGTATGATGTCCAGCATGGCGCGCGACGAGCACGACGAGTCACCCGGCACCTCGCTGGCCCGGCGACAGCAGGCGGCCTCCACCCGCGACGGCTCGCTGCAGCAGCGTCGCGGCGATCTGATCGAGGCGGACGCGCCCTCGCCCGCGGTGCGCAACTCCATGTCGGGCATGCTGCAAGCCTCGGTGGAGTCCTACGGCGACGTGGTCTCGGCCCTGCTCATCGACCTGGAGCACGTCTCGGCGGGCATGCGCCGCATGGGCTGGCTGTCCACCACCATGGACCTGCTGGCCAGCGAGCAGGCCTACCGGGCGGCCCAGCAGCAGCTGGCCTGGTGGGACTCCTTCCTGCGCGACCTGCCCATCCCCGAGCTGCTGTCGGACCACCAGGTCCAGGCGCGGCGCAGGGCCAGGGCCGAGCGCCTGGGGGCCACCATCCTGGCCCGCGAGCAGGCCCTGGCGGACCACCAGGCGCTGGTGGCCCAGAAGATGGCCGAGCCCGGGCACTCCGAGCAGGACCGCAGCCGCCTGCGCCGCATCAAGGAAGATCCCGACGAGACGGAGTGGTGGGTGGACCCCGAGGCCTACGTGGCCCAGGCCCTGGCCCAGCTGCCCCCCGAGCCGCCCCACATCCCCATCGTGGCCGAGGATCTCGACGCCAACCGCAGCTTCTCCGGCTACAACGCCGCCCGCGCCATGCGCGAGCATCCCCTGCTGGGGCCGCGGGCCGCCCAGCTGGACGGCGCGCTCGCGCGGCTGCTCAGCGAGGAGTTCGGCCTCAAGAAAAAGGACGCCCAGGGCCACGCCGCCGTGCTCACCGACATGTTCTGGATCGCCCTGAGGCGCGCCCTCGAGCAGGGCGGCGACCAGCTGGCCACCGCGGTGCACTTCGTGGTGCCCACCCGCGACCACGAGATCCAGGAGCAGTTCTCCCGGGAGCTGCTGGAGAGCTGGCTGCACCATCTCGAGAACCTCCCGCCTCCCAGGCAGCGCCGGTCCATCGCCCAGCGCATGGGGCTGCTGGGCAGGCGAGAGGAGCGCGCCGCCCTGGCGGCCACCGACACCCCCAGGCAGCTCACCACCACCGAGCCGCCCAGCACCTGGTCCCGAATCAAGAAGGCGTTCAGCTCCGACTGAGGATCGGCGAATCAGTCGGTGGCGAAGGCCCGCAGCACGCGCACGCTGCCCACGCCCTCGTCGGGCTGGAACCAGGCGGTGAGGTGCAGGATCATGGTGCCGTCCGCTAGCCGGATGTAGTCCGGATCCATGAAGCACTCCTCGAAGACGATCTCTTCGAGCTCGCAGGTGCCCGGCGAGTCCAGCGCCAGCACCACGTCGTCCACAGGGCGGAAGCTCTCGTCCAGCTCGACGATGCCGATGCCGCCGTCCATCTCTTCGAGCTGCTCGGTGAACACCGTGTGGTACATGCGCAGCCCGCCGCCTTCGATGAACACGGGGGCGGGATCCACGAAGGGCTTGTCCAGGATGGGATCGGAGACCACCTGGGTGGTCAGCAGGGTGTCGGGCTGCACGGTGACCACGCGGATGCCCGCGCCTTCGTCCGTCTCGTCAGAGAGATCGCCGTTGTAGAACACCAGGCCGCTGTCGTCGGAGGCGGTGAGCGCGTCGGGCACGCTGTTCTCCTCTCCGAAGAAGGAACCCTCCCAGAGGTAGTCGCCGGCAGGCTCCATGGTCTCGAAGTCGGTGGTGGTGCCGTGACACCAGAAGATGAAGGGATCGGGATCCTTGGTCTCGCCCTCTTCGAACGCGGCGTCGTAGATGCCCTCGTAGATCATCCGGTAGCTGTCTGCGTCCTGGACCCACACCGCCGCGTCCTGGAAGCGGTTGCCGCAGTACTGCTCGAACTCCGAAGGCCCACCGAAGGCGCGCCAGTCCATGCTCCACTCCAGGCCGTCGGGGCTGGTGTACAGGGTGCGGGGCCGCATCTCCTCGATGGGCCCCATCTGGGTGACCAGCATGCCGTAGCTGCCATCGGGCATCACGAAGGCCTGGGGCACCGAGGCGTTGTACAGCTCCCAGGACTCGTCGATCTGCCACTGCAGCCCGCGCCCAGGCTCCACCGTGTGGTGGTCCATCTGCCAGGCCCACTCGGCGGGCAGCATCAGCTCCGGGTAGCTCTCCGGGGGCAGGCCCGTGTCGTCCGTCTCGCTCGTGTCGATGGAATCGGCGCTGTCGGCGCTGTCGGCGGACTCGCCGGAGGGACCATTGCACGCGGCGAGCAGGGCCAGCGGGAGAAGGAGCACGCCGAATCTCATTGGGGGATCCTCGGACCGGGTCCAGGGGGAGCCGAGCTTCCCCATGATAGCACCGAGCGGGGCCGCGGCCTCCCCTTCCGCCCCAGCCTGCGCCCGGGTTACCATGAGCCTCCACCCAAAAGGGCGAGGTCGCCTGGTGACAAATGGCTCCCCACGCCCACACCCACGAGGCGTGAGCCCCAGGGGCTTGTGGCTGGGCGCCCTGCTCCTGCTGGCCTGCTCGGACCCACCACCGCCGGTCACCCCGCCCCCTGCACAGCAGCCCCCAGCCCACACCGTCCCGGAGCTGCTGGCGCAGGCCGACCGGGCGCTGGCGGACTGCGCCGCGGACAGCTCCCTGGCCGAGTGCCCCGAGGTCTTCGCGGCCCTCGACGCCGCCCAACAGCAGGCACCCTCCGACCCCATCTCCCTGGCCCGCATGGGGGTGGTGGCGCTCACCGCCTACGAGGTGCAGGTGGATCGCAAGCTGCGCCGCGGCGAGCCCCCCGCCCACATCCGCGACTGGTTGACCGCGGCCCTCCGCCAAGACCCCGGCCACGAGCAGGCCCGCCGCTACCTGGCCCGCTACTACTCGTGGACCAGGGAGTACGAAGCCGCGCTGGAGCAGCTGCGCGCCGTGCTCGCCGACCACCCCGACGACCGCACCGTGCAGGTGGAGATCGGTCGCTGCCTGGTCATGCTGGGTCGATACAGCCAGGCCAGCCAGATGCTGGAGCAGGTGCGCAGCAGCGCGCCGGGCGACCGCACCGACATGGACTCGTTGAAGGCCAGCGAGCTGCTGGGCCGCATCTACTCCGAGCAGGGCCAGGTGGAGGGCGCCGAGCAGCTCCTGCTGGACGCCATCGACGAGATGGGCATCGAAGAAGGGCAGGCCATGCCCACGGACCTGGTGGCCTGCCCCTACATGGCCCTGGGCATGCTGTACCGCAAGGTCGGTCGCGACGGCGAGGCCGCCCAGATGCTCATGCGCACCGCCGATCTCGAGCCCATGTCGCCGCGCCTGCAGTACCTGGCCGCGCGCCAGGCCCTGCTGGCGGGCCAGCGCGATCACGCCCTTGAGTACATCGACCGCGCTCTGGCCATCCACGACGACCCCGACTACCGCAGGCTGCGCCAGCTGGCCCTCGAGGGCCAGGCCGGCGGCTCCGCTCCCGCGCTGGATCAGGCGGGCGCCTACGCGGCTCTCGACGCCGCTCTGCGGGCCTTCGAGCTGCACGACTTCCAGCGGGCGCAGGATCTCGCCCGCGTGGCGGTCGACCTGGAACCCACGGGCAGGGCGCGGGTGCTGCTGGGCTTCCTGGCCCTGCTCGACGCCCGCTACGACGACGCCCGGGCGGACTTCTCCGCGGTGGCAGCCGCCTCGCCTGGCGACCCGGGAGCCCAGGTGGGCATGGGCCACCTGGCCCTGGTGCGCAAAGACAACGAGGGCGCACGGGTGCTGTTCGCGCCCACCATCGCCGCCGGTGAAGCCCGGGTGCACGAGGTCACCCTCCCGGACGATCACACCGACAGCTACGAGTGGCTCATCTTCGAGATGGCCTGCCTGGGGCAGGCCTGGAGCCACGCCAACCAGGCCCTGTTCGCCCAGGCTGTCTCCGACTTCGACCGCGTCCTGAGCTTCCAGCCCGCCGACATCTTCTCGCTGATCGGCAAGGGCAACTCGCTGAACGCGCTGGGCCACCTGGACGAAGCCGAGGCCCTGTTCCGGCGCGTGCTGGTCCAGGATCCCCACAACCCCTACGCCACCGCCGAGCTGGCCCTGGTGCACTTCAACCGGGGCGACATGGAGCAGGCCGAGGCGGCCTTCCGCTCCGCCATGCAGTCGGGCCCCGCCACCTACACCTGCCCCTACGAGGGCCTGGGCCTGGTGTACCTGAAGCGCGGCGACATGGAGCAAGCCAAGGGCCACTTCGAGCGCGCCATCAGCAACAACCCCGAGATCGAGTACAAGAAGTTCAACGGCCTGGCGCGCATCTACATGGCCGACGGGCGCCTCGACGAGGCGGAGCGGCTGCTGCGCAAGTCCATCGAGAACTACCCCTACGACGACGAAGCCCCCACGCTTCTGGACGAGATCCGCCGCACCCGCTCCGCGGGCGGGGCGGCCCGGTCCGCTCCCTGACCATCACCGAGCTCGTCTCGTTTCGGTGATGATGATCGCGCGTATTCCGTGCGCGTTGCTGGTGGCGGCGGCCGTGACTACCATGCCCTCTCACCCGCTCCGGGAGGCCCCGGCTTGAGGCCTGCATCGCTGCTCCCGACGATCATCGCCGCCGCGCTGTGGCACGGCACGGCCCAGGCCCAGTGCACCATGGAGCTGGGCGAGGACCTGCTGGTGGGCAACGGCTCGGGGGTGCGCGTGGCCATCGACCCCACCACCGAGGCCCCGGTGCTGCTCATCTTCGATCAAGATGACGGGCTTGTGTATCGCCGGTTCCTGGGTCCCGGCTGGGGCCGCGAGATCCGGGTGGGCACCGGCTCGGTGGATCCCCACCCCGCCTCCTTCGACTTCACCATCGACGCCTACGGGCGGCCGCGCGTCGGCTTCTGGGACACCGACGGAGCCTGGCAGACCCGCTACACCGACGCCTGGTCGGGTCCCGATCAGCTCCTGGCGCGCAATATGGGCCAGCCCACCTGGAGCAAGGTGGACGTGCGCATGGAGCGCGACGACGCCGACGGCGTACACGCCATCTACGTCACCAACGTGGACTCCAAGAAGAGCTGGCATGCCTACGACGACGGCAGCGGCTTCCCCGCCGGGGTCGCCCTGCTGGACGACGGCGGGCGCAGCCCCCGCGCCGTGGCCGACGCCGACCGCAACCTGCACCTCACCATGGTGCGCCCCTTCGACGACCCCGACAGCGAGTGGCAGCAGTACCAGGCCTACTACCAGGTGTGGACCCCGGAGAACGGCTGGCCGCCCGTGTACGAGGTGTACACCGACGAGGACAACCCCCCGGCCGACGACACGGGCCCCATCGGGCACTCGCCGGAGATCAGCCTGGACGCCCAGGGCATGCCCCACATCGTCTACCCCATGTTCTCGGGCGAGGACTTCCACGACTCGGGCGAGGTCCACGCTGTGTCGCTCACCTCCAGCGGCTGGTCCGAGCCCGAGTACCTGTTCGACTGCTGGGGGCACAGCGCCTACCCGCGCTTCCTGATGGACGCGCGCGAGACCAGGGTGGCGGTGGGCATGACCAACGAGAAGGTGGTGTCGGTGGACTTCGGCGACGGCTGGAGCGAGCCCTTCAGCTGGCAGACCGACACCAGCAACGTCTGGGCGCTGCACGACCTGGAGCAGACCCGCGGCCTGTTCTGGCACCCCTACCACGCCGCTGAAGCCGGCGACAACGGTGAGATCCGCCTGCAGACCTTCTCGAAGATCGGCGCCTGTCCGGGCATCTCCGACGACGACCTGGACGACGACGGGGTCGCCGACGCCGAAGACCTCTGTCCCGACTTCCCCGACCCCATGCAGGGCGACCAGGACGGCGACGGCCTGGGCGACGCCTGCGACCCAGACGACGACGACGACGGCTTCCTGGACGAAGAAGACGTCTGCCCGCGCCTGAGCGATCCCTGGCAAGAAGACAGCGACGGCGACGGCCTGGGCGATGCCTGCTCCGAGCTGGTGGACGGCGACGGCGACGGGCTGCTCAAGCCCTGGGACTGCGACGACTCGGACGCCGCGGTGGGCGCCCTGGCGGCCGAGGTCTGCGACGACCAGGTGGACAACGACTGCGACGGCGATCTCGACATGGACGACGCGGACTGCTGGGACACCGAGCGACCCGACGACACGGCGCTCGGCACCGACGGCGACGGGGGCTGCGGCTGCCACAGCAGGGGTGGCTCCAGACCCGGCGCCGGGCTGCTGCTGCTGCTGGGAGCGCTGCTGGGCGGGGTGCTCCGACGAGGGCAGATCAGGGCCGGTCGCCCTTGACCGTTCTTTTGCAGGCGATGCCCCCCAGGAGCGGGCAAGCTCACACTTCCGCTGTTGTCCCCCTCCTGGCCGCGGCTACAATCGGTCCAGGACCCGCGCGATGAAGATGCACCCCGCCCGCACCGCCGCATTGCTCAGCCTCGCCCTGGCGCTGAGCGCCTGTCGCACGCCCGAGAGCGGCGATCCTCCCGACACCGACACCTCCATCGGCGACACCGACACCGACACCGATGCGCCCCCCGTCGAGGCCGAGACCAGGATCTACGCCACCTTCGTCGCCCACAACGAGCGTCTGGGGCAGGACGATTACTGCAACATGGTCATCGCCGGGGGCGCCACCGAAGACAGCTACGACGAGGAGCTGGCCCAGAAGTACTACCTGGACAACCGGGCCCGGACCCTGGAGCTGGCGCAGTACATCGCCGACTCGGGCGCGGCCCTGGACTACCAGACAGACCGGGACTACATGCTCACCACCGACCGCTGGGAGCGGGAGCTGGACATCATCGACGAGACAGATGGCAAGACCCTGGTGAGGTACCTCGCCGACCTGGACCCGGATCACATCGCGGTGGACGCCCACGCCCACGAGGGCCCCTACAACTACGCCGACATCGCCTGGATGCTCGACGAGCGCGGCGTGCCCTCCACAGGGGTCGTGGGCGGCTTCATCGCCAACCCGCCCGAAGAAGAGAACTGGACCCGCTTCCAGGACGGTCCCCTGCTGCCCACCTGGGTCACCGGCGAGCCCGACTACGAGTTCCACGCCACCATCCTCACCGGCGGCGCCTCGGTCAACCACGACGACGACATCGAGATCTCAGGCGTATATCGGCCCATGGACGCCGAGAACTACACCGTGGACGACCCCTCCCAGACCCTGATGAACATCGGGGCCCACTACTCCTTCCGCAAGACCGGCGAGGCCATCGACGACCTGCTGGACCGCTGGGACCGCGGTGAGCTGGAGGAGGGCACCATGTACACGGCCAGCGTGGGCATCAACCAGTGCTCGCTGGGCTTCGACGAGACCGCGTTCACCACAGTGCAGGAGATCATCGAGCGCCACCAGCCCGAGGTGGACGCGGGGCGGGTGATCTGGACCACCTACCCCAAGGTCGCCCAGGACTGGCACGAGATCTACGGCGCCCAGCCCACGGTGCTGATCACTCAGGACTAAGGAGCCCGCGGGCTTGTTCCTCCGGCCCCTCGAGCCGATCGGTGAGCCGTGACGGGGTATCCCTGTCAATCTCTGCGAAATCGCGCATATTGGGGTGCCTCGCAGCCGGGCGTTATGGGGGAGTGGCCATGCGGATCTCAGCACCATCGGAGCTCGAACCCCTCGGTGAGCTCGCCCGCTTGCTGGGGATGAGCATGAGCCTGATCGACCCCAGCATGAAGATCCTGTGGGCTAGCGTCCAGGGCGACGATCAAGGTCCCGGCGCCATCCACTGCTACGCCAGCAAGTGGGGGCGCAGCGAGCGCTGCCAGGACTGCCTGCCGGTGCTGGTGTTCCGCACCGGCGAGCCCCGCTCTGGGTGGCGGGAGCGGACCCCGGTGGGGGGCGCCAAGACCACCCTCTGGGTGACCGCCCAGCCGGTGCGCGACATGGAGGGCGAGCTGCGCTGGGTGCTCGAGAGCGCCCTGCCCGTGACCCCGGCGTTCAGCACCTCCGTCAGCGATGCGCCCCGGGGCGGCCGCGAAGGGCGCCTGGCCTCGGCGGCTGGATCTCCCTTCCTGGTGGTGGACGCCTCCGATCGCATCGTCAGCTGGAACCCCGCGGCCAGCGCCACCTTCGGCTACAGCCTGGACGAGGCTCTGGGCCGGCGCATCGACCTGTTGCTGCCGGCGGACAAGCGCAGCGAGAAGGTCTGGATCACCGAGCGCGTCCGCGAGCAGGGCGAGGTCACCCGCCTGCGCACCGATCGCTTGAGCAGAGACGGGAGGCGGGTGCCGGTGCTGCTGTCGGCCACGGCGCTGCGGGACGAGGCCGGCGAGCTGCTGGGCCGCTCCACCGTCTACGAGGACCTGAGCGCCATGGAACAGCTCCGGCGGCGGGTCCAGGCCCAGGACAAGCTGCTGGCCCACATCAACCGCGAAGCGGCCGACGGCATCATCGGCTTCGACCCCGCTGGGAGGGTGAGCTCGTGGAACCGTGGGGCCCAGCAGACCTTCGGCATCGAAACCGAAGACCTGCTCGGGCGCTACCCGGACCGGCTGCTACCCCGGGAGCAGCTCGACGCCCTGATGGACCGGGTGCGCCGGGAGGGCACGGTCCGCAGCCTGTCTATGGAGTGGCGCGACCACACCGGCCGCATCATCCCCGTGGAGGTCACGGCCACCCAGCTCCCCAGGGGCGACGGCCTGGCCCAGGGCGTGGCCGCGGTGGTGCGCGACCAGAGCGCCCGGCAACGCTTGGCGCGACAGATGATCCGCTCGGAGAAGCTGGCGGCGGTGGGCAGCCTGGCCGCAGGCCTGGCCCACGAGATCGGCACCCCGCTGAACGTCATCAGCGCGACGGTGGAGTTCGTGCTGCTGGATCTGGACGACGACGACCCCAGGCGGGCCGACCTGGGCTCCATCGTGGCCGAGACGGACCGCATCGGCACGCTGGTACGGGAGCTGCTCCACTTCGCCCGGGGCGCACCCAGCCCCCGGGAACCCGCCAGCGTGTTCGAGGCGGCCAGCAAGGTCGTGCGGCTGATCCGGGTGTCCGCCGAGCGGCGCGGGGTCAGCCTGCACTGCGACCTCCCTGCGGATCTGCCGGAGGTTGAGGTGGTGCCCGATGAGCTCCACCAGCTGCTGCTCAACCTGCTGCTCAACGCGGTGGACGCGGTACCCGAAGGCGGGCGCGTGGTCATCGAGGCGGAGCTGTCGATGGACGTGAACCCCTGCGGACCCGGCCAGGTGCTGTTCAAGGTGCACGACGACGGGCCCGGCGTTGGCCGCGAGCTGGCCGAGCGCATCTTCGATCCCTTCTTCACCACCCGCACCGACGGCACCGGCCTGGGTCTGGCGGTCTGCAGCCGCATCGTGGCCGAGCACGGGGGTGACCTCCGCGTGACCGAAGGGCCCCTGGGCGGGGCCTGCTTCTCCGTGTCGCTGCCCTGCGCGGCTGGGAGCGGGTCTTGAGCGTCCCGCAGCGCGGCCGTGCCATCCCGGTCCTGGTGGTGGAGGACGACGCGCGCCTGCGGGACATCCTCACCCGGCACCTGGAGCGCATGGGCTACGAGGTGCGCGCTGCTTCCAGCGGAGGCGGCGCCCTGTCGGATCTCGAGCAGCGCCCGGCCAGCATCGTGCTCACGGACGTGCGCATGCCCGGCATGGACGGGCACACCCTGCTGCAGGTGCTCCGGGAGCGCTGCCCCTCCACCAAGGTCATCCTCATGACCGCCTTCGGCTCGGTGGACGACGCGGTGAGCGCCATGTCCGCGGGGGCCTACTCCTATGTCTGCAAACCCTTCAAGGTGGACGAGATCGCCGTGGTGCTGCGCAACGCCACCCGGGAGCTGGACCTCGAGGCCGAGGTGGAGAGCCTGGCGCGGGTGGTCCGAGGACGCTTCGGGGTGGACTCCATCATCGGGCCCTCCGACGCCATGCGCGAGGTGCGGCGCCAGCTACGCGAGGCCATCTCCCTCAGCGCGCCAGTGCTCATCACGGGACGCTCCGGCACCGGCAAGGAGATGGCCGCGCGGGCTATCCACTTCGACGGTCCGCGCAAGGCCGGGGCCTTCGTGCCGGTCAACTGTGCGGCCATCCCCGAGACCCTCTTCGAGAGCGAGATGTTCGGCCACGTGCGCGGGGCCTTCACCGGCGCGGACCGCGCCCGCACCGGGCTCATCGAGCAGACCGACGGCGGCACCCTCTTCCTGGACGAGGTGGGCGAGATGCCCCTGGTCCAGCAGGCCAAGTTCCTGCGGGTGCTGGACGACGGCGTGGTGCGGCCCCTGGGCGGACGCCGCGCCACCCGGGTGGACCTGCGGGTCGTGGCGGCCACCAACCGCAGCCTCGAGGCCATGGTGCGCCAGGGCGAGTTCCGCGAAGACCTCTACTTCAGGCTGGCTGTGATCACCGTGCACATCCCCGAGCTGGGCGAGCGGCCCGAGGACGTGCCTCCGTTGGCGGAGCACCTGTTGCTCTCCCTGGCCGCGACCAACGGGCTGCCCGCCCACGGCTTCAGCGACGAGGCACTCCAGCAGCTCTCCCGCCACCCCTGGGCCGGAAACGTGCGCGAGCTGCGCAACGTGGTGGAGCGGGCCATGATCCGCTCCCGCGGCCGGCGCATCGCGGTGGAGAACCTGGGGCTGGGCCCCGGACCGACCGTGGCTCCCGCCCACGCCGCGGAGCCCCAGGCGGACCTGCGCTCCATGCAGGACGTGGAGAAGGAGCACATCGCCGGGGTGCTGGCAGCCTGCGCCTGGAACCGCTCCGAGGCGGCGAGGGTGCTGGGCATCGACCGGCGCACCCTGTTCAGCAAGATCCAGCGCTACGGCTTGGTGGGGCCCATGCGCTAGGCGAGATCGGCCCAAGGCACAAGACGATCCCACTCGCCTCTGAGCAAGATCGCCCCATCCCCCGATCAACTCTGGCGAGGCCCCTGCGGAAACAAGCCTCAGAGCAGGCGACAGAACAGGTCGCCGTCAGGCGGCCGCCCCGAATCGTAGCGAGGGCCAGCAGGCGCTCAGCGAGGCCGGTTCTGCGCAGTAGTGGGCGAGGGAGGCGTGCTTTCAGCACGTTGACCGAGAGCGCTGCAAGCAGGGACGGCCGCAGGCGCGACTGCTGGGCCGCAGTAGATTCGGGGTTCTGTCGCCTGCTCTCAAAAGGGAATGATTCAGTCTGGCACGGCGCTTGCGATGAGCGCGGTCGTTCCGTGAGGGCCGACCCGTGCAGCGCTTTCAGATCGAGATCCCCGACAGCGGCTACTTCGAAGGCCTGATCGCCTGCCGCGAGGCCTGCCCAGTGGGCACCGACGCCCGGGCCTACGTACAGGCCGTGGCGCACGGCGACTATGCGCTGGCCTACCGCATCGCCCGGGGCCCCAACCCCTTCGCCAGCATCTG
Organism: uncultured Enterobacterales bacterium; assembly: GCA_964512185.1. Taxonomy (GTDB): domain Bacteria; phylum Myxococcota_A; class UBA796; order UBA796; family JAFGLY01; genus CAZEJJ01. Next base: position 18,544 of record CAZEJJ010000072.1, read on the forward strand.
CGGCCGCGTCTGCGGCGCGCCCTGCGAGTCGGCCTGCCGCCGCGGCAACATCGACCGGCCCGTGTCCATCCGGGCCATCAAGCGCACCGCCACCGAACGGCACGGCGTGGAGAGCGGGGCTGAGCTGGACGGCCTCCTGGCCCTCTCCACGGCCGCGGGCTCCTCCGCGCCCGAGCACCGGCCCGAGCGTGTAGCTGTGGTGGGCGCCGGCGTCGCCGGCATGACCTGCGCCCACGACCTGGCCCGGCTGGGCTACCAGGTCACCGTCTTCGAGGGCTCCAAGGCCCCCGGCGGGATGCTGCGAGTGGGTGTGCCGGGCTTCCGCCTGCCCAACGGCGTGGTGCAGCGGGAGATGGATGCGATCCTGCGGCTGGGCGTAGAGCTACGCTGCGACCAGAGCGTCGGGGTCGATCTGACCCTCCTGCAGGTTCGGGCCGAGGGCTTCGACGCGGTCTTCCTGGGCGTGGGCCTGCAGAGGGCACGCATGCTGGAGCTCCCAGGTGCCCAGCTTCAGGGGATCCTGCCAGGCCTGGACTTCCTGCGCCGCTTCAACACCGGGGTCGAGCAGCCGCCCCTGGGCCGGGTGGTTGTCATCGGCGGCGGCGACGTGGCCTACGACTGCGCGCGCAGCGCTCTGCGCCTGCCAGGCACCAGCTCGGTGGCCATGACCTGCCTCGAGTCACTCGCGGAGATGCCCGCCTCGGAGATCGAGATCATCGAGGGTGAGGAGGAGGGCGTGGCCCGCCACAACCGCAGGGGCCCGGTCCGCTTCATGGGAGAGGGGGAGACCCTCACCGGGCTCGAGACCCGGCGGGTGAGCCGCGTCTTCGACGAGCGGGGCCGCTTCGCCCCGGAGCTCGAGGACGGCACCGAGGAGATCCTCCCCGCCGACACCGTGATCCTGGCCATCGGGCAGCAGTCGGACACCCGCTTCGCGGCCGGGACGCCGGGCCTGGAGCTGGGTCGGGGCGGCACAGTGATCACCGATCCTGCCACCGGGGCGACCTCCATCCCCTGGCTCTTCGCGGGTGGCGATGTCGCCAACGGCCCCGGCCTGTTCATCGACGCCATCTCCCAGGCCCAGCGGGCGGCTCGCAGCATCCACCGCATGCTGGCAGGCGCTGCCCAGGCCGAGCGGGATCTGGCTCGACCTACCGCCCGCGGCTTCGCCCGGGAGCGGGTGCGCCAGGGCATGCGCGAGGACTGGTTCGAGCTGCCCCGGCGCTTCCCCCCGGCGAGCGCGCCTGCGGAGCGCGTCGGCAGCGCGGACCGGGAGGTGGAGATCTGCTTCGATGACGCCGAGGCGCGCCTGCAGGGCGCCCGCTGCCTGCGCTGCGGGGTGGAGACGGTCTTCGACGGCGCCGCTTGCATCCTCTGCGGGGGCTGCGCCGACGTCTGCCCCACCTTCTGCCTCCGCCTGCTGGGCCTCGAGGAGATCGGGCTGGCCCTTCGGGGGCCTGCGGGTGGCGGCGCGATCATCAAGGACGAGGACCGCTGCATCCGCTGCGGACTGTGCGCCCATCGCTGCCCCGTGGACGCCATCACCATGGAGCGCATCTGCGGCCACGAGCCCTGGGCGCCCTTGAGCGAGGCCACGACCACCCTCCAGCCAGAGGGGGTGACCTCGTGACTGCCATGACCATCGGCCTGCTAGTCGGCGGCCTCTTCATGGGCGGCGGCGCCGCCATGGCCTTCGCCTGGGCCGTGAGGGCCGGGCACTTCGACGATCTCGAGGACGTCAAGTTTCAGCTGCTGCGCGAGGAGGACCACTCATGAGCGCACCAACTCTGCACAAGGAACGAGCCGGAGAGGTGGGCGTGGACCGCCGCGGCTTCCTCAACGGTCTGACCGCCGCCGCCCTGCTGGGGACCGGCGCGGTGATGGCGCTGTTCAACGTCATCTTCCTGCGGCCCCGGGTCACCTACGGGCCGCCCTCCAAGCTGCGGGTCGGTCGACCCGAGAGCTACGGCAGCCGCGCCACAGCGGCCTTCCCCGGCGCCCGCATGGTGGTGCGCCGTGACGGCGACCGCTTCGCGGCCATCAGCACCGTCTGCACCCACCTGGGTTGCACGGTCGACGCCACCGACACCGGCTTCGACTGCCCCTGCCACGGCAGCCGCTTCGACGCCAAGGGCGACGTGATGGCCGGGCCCGCTCCCACGCCCCTGCCCTGGTACCGCGTGAACCTCGCCCCCAACGGTGAGCTCGAGGTGGACAAGCACCAGGTCGTCGAGGCCGGCACCTACCTGGAGATGAAGGCATGAGCATACACTCGGTGCCCCCGGCACGGGGCGTGGACACGAGCAGGCCCGGCCTGGGCCCCATGCTGCGCAGCATGCCGCAGCGGGTCTGGCGCTCCGTCTTCCGCAGCCGCCCGGTTCCCCGCAACGAGCTGGAGCGCTCCCAGGCGGTGGCCAACAACTTCTTCTTCCACATCCACTCGGCCAAGGTCCACGAGCGCACCCTGCGCCCCTCCACCACCCTCGGCCTGGGTGCCATCAGCCTCTACACCTTCATCATCCTGTGTGTCACGGGTGTGTTGCTGATGTTCTACTACGTACCCACGCCTGAGCAGGCCTACGGTCGAATGCTCGATCTCCGTGGCGCAGTGTTCTTCGGCACCTTCATGCGCAACCTGCATCGCTGGGCGGCTCACGCCATGGTAGCGGTGGTCTTCCTGCACATGGGCCGCGTGTTCCTCACGGGCGCACACAAAGCCCCCCGGGAATTCAACTGGCTGGTGGGCCTGGCGCTGCTGGTGCTGACCCTTGTGGCCTCGTTCACAGGCTACCTGCTGCCCTGGGACCAGCTGGCCTTCTGGGCCATCGTCGTGGGCACCTCCATCGCCGGCTACGCCCCGGTGGTGGGGGACGAGATCCGCTTCTTCCTGCTCGGCGATGACCTGGTCGGCCGGGAGGCCCTGCTGCGCTTCTACGTCCTGCACTGCGTGGTCCTGCCGGTGGCCATCTCCGGCCTGGTGGGGCTGCACTTCTGGCGCATCCGCAAGGACGGCGGCCTGGCCCGCCCCCACCCGACCCCGAGCACCGACGGAGGGACCTGATCATGCCCACCCCCGCCGAGCGCCCCTCGTTCGAGACATTCCCGGTGAAGCCTGGCAAGACCTACGGGCTGATGACGGTGGTGCCCACGCGCACCCCGGCCTGCGACGCCGAGCCCGAGAAGCAGGTTCAGGCCTGGCCCGCAGCCCTGGTCCGCGAGCTGCTGCTCTTCGTGGTCACCCTGCTGGCCATGAGCCTGCTGGCCGTGCTCTTCGACGCGCCCCTCGAGGGTCCCGCCAACTCCCTCCATCCCCCCAACCCGGCCAAGGCCCCCTGGTACTTCCTCGGGCTGCAGGAGCTGGTGAGCTACTCCGCCTTCTGGGGCGGCATCGGCATCCCCGGCATCATGCTGCTGGCGGCGGCAGCCGCGCCCTACCTCGAGTGGAGACCGGGAGGGGAAGGGACCTGGTTCCACAGGTCCCGCTCCGCGGCCAACTGGATCTTCGTGACCGTGGCGGCCTGCTTCATCTACCTGACCATCGTCGGGACCTTCTTCCGGGGCGAGAACTGGGCCCTGGTCATGCCCTGGTAGACGGCTCATGGACACGCGCATCATGCTTTTCGGAAGCAGCATCTTGCTCACCGCCGTGGTCGGATCGGTCATCGCCTCGTCCACCGACGAGGAGTGGAGGCAGCACCAGCTCGAGTACCTCGACCTGGCCATGGGCCGGGCCTCGAGCGAGACCGTCCGCGCGGCCCTGGAGAGCAGCGGCCTCGAGATCAAGCAGGACATGCTCACCGGCTTCGGGGAAGAGCAGCGGGTCGACCGCTGCCGAAGCTGCCACGCGGCCATCGACGACCCATCCTTCGCGGACGGCGAGCAGCCCCTGCGGACCCACCCCGAGATCTCCCATCACCCCTTCAGCGAGTTCGGCTGCACCATCTGCCACGAGGGTGACGGCCGGGCGCTGGACTCCTTCCACGCCCACGGCGAAGACCAACACTGTCCGCACCCGCGTCGTAGCGGCCCGATGATCGAGGCCTCCTGCGCCCGCTGCCACCCGGCACCCTACCTCGAGGAGACCCCCCACCTGCGCCGCGGCCGGGAGCTGTTCGACGCCCACGCCTGCGGCGGCTGCCACACGGTGCGCGGCGTCTCCCGCGGCAAGGAAGGCCCCGAGCTGTCCTCGGTGGGTGAGCACTTCCACACCCCCTGGATCGAGGAGAGCATCCGGGATCCGCGAGCCAACATGCCCATGAGCATCATGCCCCTGTTCGACCTGCCGGAGGAAGACCTGCAGGACCTGCTGGTCTACCTGACCAGCCTCCGCGGGCTCTCCATGTTCGAGGACCCCGTCTCCAGGCGCACCAAGGACAGGGAGTGGAAGGCCGAGCAGCCCCCTGAGCTGCTCGTGACCGCCCAGCAGGGCAAGGAGTCCCTCGAGGGCTCCGCTTGCCTGGCCTGTCACAAGCTCGGCGAGGAGGACGGCGGCTTCTCGCCCACCCTCGACTTCCAGGGCCTGCTGCGGGACCCGGAGTGGGTGGCCGACCACATCGGCGAGCCCCGGGAGCACGTCCCCGGCAGCTCCATGCCCGCCTTCTGGATGTCCGCCAGCGAGCGCGAGGCCATCGCCGACTACCTGGTCGCCTTCGACGCTGTCGAGCGCAGTCTGGATCCTGCCCGGCAGTACGAGCAGCTCTGCGCCCGCTGCCACGGCGATGAAGGCGACGGTCACGGCATGATCGCCGACAACCTGCTGCCCGTCCCCCGGGAGTTCGACAACGACAAGTTCTTCGACTGGCTACCCGAGTCCCGGGCCCACGAGGCCATCCTGAACGGCGTCCCGGGCACCGCGATGCCCTCCTTCGTCGAGGTACTGGCCGAGGCCACCGCCCCCGCGGAGCCCGCGCCCGCCGAGGACGAGGACAGGGCCAGCCCGGACCCCGCGCCCGAGGATCCAGCCGAGCGCCAGGCCCGCGCCGAGCAGGCCGCCGAGGATCTGTTCGCCTGGATCCGGGCCGAGTTCATCGGCGGGGATCGCCCCGAGCGCAAGAGCTCCCGCAAGATCCCCGAGGCGAACAGCGTGGCCTTCGGCGAGGCCAGCGTGGGGCGGGGCCAGACCCAGTACCGCGCCCGCTGCTACGGCTGCCACGGCCTGGCGGCGGATGGCAAGGGTCCAAACGCCGTGGACCTCGTGCCGCGCCCGCGGGACCTGACCAACACCCCCTTCATGGCTGAGATCGACGATCTGCGCCTGTACGAGTCCATCACCTACGGCATCGTCGGCACCGGGATGCCACCCTGGGACTACCTCACGGAGAACGTGCGGTGGGACCTCGTCAACTACATCCGGGCCGTCTCCGAGACCGACCCCATCTCGCACCCAGAAGGAGCACTCCATGACTAGCGCCTCCCTGGCGAAGGGCTACCCCTCCGCCAAAGCCTTCATCCTCAGCTCGATCGTGTTCTTCGTGATCACGACCCTGGTGGGGATGATCGTCGCCCTCAAGTTCGTCCTGCCCGAGCTGGTCGGCACCGTCGACTGGCTCACCTTCGGCCGGATGCGCCCCCTGCACACCAACGGGGTGCTCTTCGGGTGGCTGCTGGCCGCTGACATGGGGCTGATCTTCTATATCGTGCCCCGCCTCTGCGGAGTGCCCCTGTGGTCCGAGAAGCTCGGCCTGTTCACGGTGGCCCTGTTCGACCTGATCATCCTGGGCGCCGTGGTGTCCCTGCTCGCCGGCTGGAACCAGGGCCTCGAGTACGCCGAGCTGCCCCTCATCCTGGACGTGGGCGTGACCCTGGCCTGGGTGTTGTTCGGCGTCAACGTCTTCGCGACCATCGCGACGCGCAAGCACGAGAAGATCTACGTCTCCCTCTGGTACACCATGGGCGCGGTGATCTGGACCGCCTTCGTCTACATCACCGGCAACTTCACCGTGATGTTCACCACGGGCATCGACCAGGCCAACCTCAACTGGTTCTACGTGCACAACGCCGTCGGCCTGATCTTCACCCCCCTGGGCATCGCCATCGCCTACTACTTCATCCCCATCGCCTCCCGCCGGCCTCTGTACAGCCACAAGCTGTCCATGATCGGCTTCTGGACCATCGCCTTCATCTACGTCTGGACGGGCGCCCACCACATGATCCACGGCCCCATCAGCCAGTGGCTGCAGACCGTCGCCATCCTCTTCTCCGTGATGCTGATGATCCCGGTCTGGACAGTGGTCTGGAACTTCTACGGGACCGTCGGGGGCTTCTGGGACCGGGTGAAGGAGGAGCCGGTCCTCAAGTTCCTCATGGCCGGCACCACCTTCTACGTGCTGACCTGCTTCCAGGGCCCAATGCACAGCCTGCGCTCCGTCAACGCCATCGTCTCCAAGACCGACTGGATCGTTGGCCACGCCCACATGGCCGTGTTCGGCGCCTTCTCCTTCTTCGCCATCGCCGGCTGTCTGTACGCGGTGCCCCGGATGATGGGCAGGAAGCTGCACTCCTCCAGCCTGGCCAACACCACCTTCTGGCTGATGCTGGTCGGCGGCCTGCTGTACTTCGTCAGCCTCTGGATCGGCGGCTTCATCCAGGGCCTGCAATGGAACGACGCGGCCATCCCCTTCATCGACACCGTCATCTACCAGCAGCCCTACTGGACGGTCCGCATCATCGCCGGCCTGCTCATCTTCGGCGGCGTGGTGCTGTTCTTCTACAACATGGTCCGCACCTTCACCGGAGAGGCCCAGGACCACGGCGTCGATCCCGTCGTGGCCAACCCCATCCCCGACGCCAACGCCGGCCTGCTGCACCGCCTGGACTTCAGCTCCGTGGGCGTGGCCGCAGGTTCCCTGGTGTTCTTCCTCATCGGCGGCCTGCTCACCACCCTGCTGCCGTCCCTGATCGAAGCCAGCTGGGCCGAGCCCATCAACGAGCAGGTGAGCTACACCGAGCTCGAGCAGAGGGGCCGGGACATCTACGTGCGCGACGGCTGCTGGTACTGCCACACCCAGCAGATCCGCACCCTGCGGTCCGACGTCGAGCGCTACGGCTGGCGCGAGGTGGACGCCCCCATCAGCCTGCCGGGCGAGTACACCGAGGACTCCCCGCACCTGCTGGGCACCCGCCGCACCGGCCCCGACCTGGCCCGCGTAGGTGGCAAGTACGACACCGACTGGCACAAGAGCCACTTCAACAACCCGCGAGACCAGGTCCCCGGGTCCGTGATGCCTCCCTTCCCCTGGCTCACCCAGGACCAGGAGGAGTTCGAGGCCACCGTAGCCTACCTGCAGAAGCTCGGTCGCGCCCGCGATTGGCGTCCCGACGACGACTATGAGCAGTAGCGTTCCCCTCGTCAGCGAGGTCGTCCTGTACGGCCTCATGGGGCTCAACGTGGTGGCCGTGGGCTTCCTGCTCTGGCGCGCCTGGCGCGGCGGCCACCTCGCTGACCTCGACGCGGCTGGCGAAGTCCTCTTCCTCGATGACGACGAATCCCAAGGAGTCCCACCATGAGCGACGAAAGCAACGAGCGCGGCATCGCCGAGTACCCCTCCGGTCTGCTCGAGGACCCGGGCGCCTCCGTGCCCAGGTTCCTCAAGCTCACCTACATCGGCTTCATCATCTTCGGGCTGGCCTACCTCTTCCTCTACATGAGCGGGAACGGCAGCGAGCTGGTGGATCTCTACAACCAGCTGACAGCGGGCTGAGAGCCTGGCGCGACGGACCATGGCCCTCCCCCTGCCTCGCACGGTCCGCTCAGCCCAGCACCGCCGCTACCACCGGTGGCGGCGGTCGCTGCAGCTTGGCACCTCCGCCCTCATCGTGCTGGTGCCCTTTCTGGGGCTGCTCCGCGTCGACCTTCCAGGGCGCAGCCTGGTGCTGCTGCGGGTGGAGTTCTCCCTCCAGGAGCTCGCGCCGATCTTCGGCCTGCTGATGCTTGGCATGCTCGCGATCTTCGCGGGCGCGCTGATCTACGGTCGGCTGTGGTGCGGCTGGGCCTGCCCCCAGACCGTGCTCTCAGAGCTCGCCACCGCCATCGAGCGGCGCGTGGTGGGCAAGCAGCGGGACAGCGGGGGGCGGCGCGCTCTCGCCGCTGCCCTTCAGCTCGGCGTGGCGGCCTTCGTCGCGGGCAGCATCATGAGCTACCTGCTCGAGCCCGCGCAGCTGCTGGCCCCGCCCCCCTGGGCGCTAATCAGCTGGGCCATCGCCACGGCCATCATCGCCGTGGACCTCCTGTCGCTGCGCCACCGCGTCTGCATGGGCATCTGCCCCTATGGCATCCTCCAGGGCATCGTGCAGGACGCCCGCAGCCTAAGGGTCGAGCTGGTGCCCGAGCGGGCGAGCGAGTGCGTAGGCTGCGAGGCATGTGTCCGCGCCTGCTTCATGGGCGTGGACGTTCGGGAACCGTGTGGCGAGCTGGCCTGCATAAGCTGCGGCGACTGCATCGACGCGGCCACTGGAAGCGAGGCCTGCCCGGCCGGCCTGATCCGCTTCCGCTTCCCCCGCGCGGGCTCGAGCTGGCCCGACTGGATGATCGGGCTGGGCATCTCCGATCTGCGCCGAGCCCTGGTGGCCACTGCGCTGCCGGTGCTCGCCGTGGTGCTGCTGGGCATGCTGCTCCTGCGGGATCCCGTGGACCTGCGCTTCAGCCCCCGCTACGAGGAGGCCCGCCTGGACGAGCAGGGCGTGGCCCGGAACCTCTACGCCGTCACCGTGGGCAACCGCCGCGACACGCCCCTCGAGCTGAGCCTCGAGCCCCGGGGCCTGAGCGGCCTCGAGGTGGAGGGGCCCGGGGCCACCATCAGCCTCGAGCCCCGGGAGCGGCGCCGCTTCGAGCTGCTGTTGCGGGCCCCCAAGGGCGAGCTGAGCAGCGGCGCCAAGCCGATCGTCATCCACGCAGCCATCGAGGGAGAGGCCGACTGCCTCGACGTCGATTCCCACTTCTTCGTCCCAAGGAGGGCACGCCCATGAAGATCCTCAACATCGGCATCGGCATGGTGTTCTGCACCATCCTCGTGGTGGTCTGGGTCCTGGCCGAGCGGGCGAACCCCGTCATGCTCGACCTGGAGAACCAGCCCGCGGCGAGCAGCGATGCTCCCTGAGCGTCTGATCCTGGCAGGCTCGGCCCTGGGGGTCGGGCTCCTCGGATCTCTGCACTGCGTGGGCATGTGTGGACCTCTGGCCCTGGCCATGGGTGCCTCTGCCGACGGTCGCCCCGCGGGGCGGCTGGCCCTCTGGGCCGCGGGGAAGGCCGCCACCTACGCGGGCCTGGGCCTGGTGGCCGGCACCGTGGGTGCGGCCATCGGCAGCCCGCGGCTCGGCACCCAGCCCCTGGCGGCGCTGGCCGTAGGTGCCGGCGTGCTCATGGTGCTGCTGGGCTTCCGCGGGCTCTGGCGCCAGGCCGTGCCCGCCAGGGGCGGCGGCGAGCCCATCAGCACCCTGCTGGGCGCCCTGCTGCGGCGGCGCGGTCCTTGGGTCCCTGTGGTGGCGGGCATGCTCACCGGCCTGCTGCCTTGCGGGCTGGTCTACGCCATGACCGCCCAGGCCCTGGCCGCGGCCAGCCCCATGTGGGGTGCGGCGATCATGCTGGCTTTCGGGCTGGGCACCGCGCCCTCACTGCTGGGCATGGGCGCTCTCAGCGGCCTGCTGCGGGGGCGCGCCCGGCGGCGGGGTGAGTCTCTGGCGGCCGCGGCGGTGGTGGTGATGGGCTGCGTGGTGGTCTGGCGAGGCGCCCAGATCCTGCTCTCCCAGGCCGGCACCGTCAGCAGCTGCCACTGATCCCATGGACGGCCCGGCCCCGGCCTGCGCCCTCTGCGGCGGACCCGTCCGCGCGGACGATGGCTTGAGCCAGGCCGGGGAGCTGTACTGCTGCACCGGCTGCGTGCGGGTGGCCGAGATCCTGCGCAGCTCCGGGCACCGAGGCGATCCCCGAGAGAGCGCCGCCTGGCTGGCGTCCGTCCGCGCGGGGCTGGTGCCGGTGGACGGTCCCGCGCGCAGCGCCGCCGAGCTACCCGAGCACAGCGGCGAGCAGCGCAACCTCCGCCTGGGGGTCGAGGGCATGTGGTGCCCCTCCTGCGGCTGGCTGGTGGAGCAGGTGCTGGAGGGCACGGCTGGCGTCCACAGCGCCCAGGTGGCCTTCGTCTCGGATCAGCTCGAGCTTCGCTACGATCCCACGGTGGTCGGACCCGAGCAGCTCCGGGACGCCGTGGAAGGCCTGGGCTACCGCGTGGTACCTCGCGGTGGCGCCGACCAGCGCCGTCTGGATCGCGGCCTGCTGCTGCGCTTCGGGGTGGCGGCCTTCCTGACCGCCAACGTGATGGCCATGTCCTACGCCCTGTACGCCCACCGCGGCGCGGTGGTCACCGAGCAGGCGGCGCGCATGCTTCCCTTCTTCTTGATGGCCCTGGCCGCGCCGGTGGTCTTCGGAGCCGGCAGCTCTATCCTCTGGCGCGCCTGGCGGGCCCTCCGCAGCGGCGGGCTCACCATGGACTCGTTGATCGCCCTGGGTTCAGTCTCGGCCTTCGGCTACAGCGCCGCCGCGGCCTTCATGGGATCGGAAGACGTCTACTTCGACGGCGCCTGCGCGGTCATCACCTTCTGGCTGCTGGGGCGTCTGCTCGAGCAGGCGGCCTTCCGAAGGGCGAACCAGGCGGGCGCGGCGGTGCAGCGCCTGCTGCCACGCAAGGCCCGCCAGATGGGGCCTGATGGCGCCCGCTGGGTGCCCACCGAGCGCCTCACTGTGGGGGACATCATCCGCGTGGCCCCCGGCGAGCGTGTACCCGTGGACGCCCGCGTGGTGGAGGGGCGCGGACATGTGAGCACCGCCGTAGTGGACGGCGAGCCCCGCGCCCGCACCGTGCACCCCGGCAGCGAGGTGCCCGGGGGTTCGAGCTGCGGCGAGGCGTCCCTGGACCTCGAGGTCCGGGCACCGGCCTCGGACTCCATGCTGGCCCGCATCGCCGAGCACGTCGCGCTGGCCACAGGCAGTGGAGGGGAGACGGCCCGGATCATAGACGCCATCGCCCGCCTCTTCGTGCCCTTCGTGCTGGTGCTGGCGGTCGTCACCGGCGCCGGCTGGATGGCCACGGGGCTTGCGTTGCCGCAGGTCTTCGAGCGCGCCCTGACGGTGCTGGTGGTCAGCTGCCCATGCGCCCTGGGCGTGGCCGCGCCCCTGGCCCGGGTGATCACCGCCGGCGCCCTGGCCCGGAGGGGCATCCTGGCGCGAGACCAGGGGGCGCTGGACCACATCGCCACCGCCCGCTGGGCGGCCTTCGACAAGACCGGCACGCTGACTGGCGGGCGGCTCGACCTGGTCTGGCACCGAGCCGAGGGCATCGACGCCCGTCGGGCCCTCCCCCTGCTGCGGGCCCTCGAGCGCAGCAGCGCCCACCCCGTGGCCGAGGCCCTGCGCCGGGCCGTGCCCGGGGGTGAGGAGCGGGCGGAGGACATCGAGGTGGTCAGCGGGCTGGGCGTGCGCGGGAGGGTGGGCGGCATCCCCGTGCGCATCGGCCGCTGCGGCTGGGTACAGGAGCAGGCGGGGCGGGCGGCCCCCCTGCCGCTGCTCGAGGCCCTGAGCGAGCACGAGGGGCGTGGACACACGGCGGTGCTGGCCTGCGCGGGGGCCGAGGGCTGGCTGGCCCTGGCCTTCGACGATCCCCCTCGGCACGACGCGGCAGCCATGGTGCGCGGCCTGCAGGGCGCGGGGATGGAGCTGGCCGTGCTGTCCGGAGACGCCCAGTGCACCACCGCCCGGCTGGCCGAGGACCTGGGCATCCCCCAGGCCTTGGGCGGCTGCCTGCCCGAGGACAAGGCGCGCTGGCTCGAGGCACGGGAGCGCGAGAAAGGCCAGCGGGCGGTCTTCGTGGGCGACGGAATCAACGACGCACCGGCCATGGCCTCGGCGGTGGGGGTGGCCGTGTCCAGCGGCACCGACTTCGCCCGGGAGACGGCCGCGGTGCTGCTGCTCGAACCCGACCTCGGGGCTGTGGCGGACCTGGTGCAGGCCGCACGGCGCATGCGGCGGGTGACCATCGGGAACCTGGCCTGGGCGGGGCTGTACAACGCCGTGGCCCTGCCGGCGGCGGTGCTCGGGCTGCTCAACCCCGTGCTCGCGGCCGCCGCCATGGTGGGCAGCGGCCTGGCCGTGACGGTCAACGCCCTGAGGCTGCGGAGCGCCGGAAGCGCGCCGGGTCTACCATGAAGATGGGGCCAGGCTCTGCTCTGGCCGCGGGACTGGCACGAGATCTACGGCGCCCAGCCCACGGTGCTGATCACTCAGGACTAGCCTCGATCACCCGGTACTCCACCTGGTGCAGCAGCCAGTCGCCGCCGGAGGTGCCCTGGCTGATCTCGCCCTTGGCGTTGACCGTGGCCTTGTACTGATCGGTGATCTCCAGCCGCCCGGTGACCTCGACGGTCTTGCCGGTGAGCCCCATGGGCCACTCCTGGATCTCGATGCAGTACACGGAAAAACCATCGGACACCACGATGGCGCTGAGCTTGGCGTCGTAGGCTTCACCCACGAAGCGCACCACCTGGCTGGTGTGGGCGCGGGCCTCGGTGGAGCTCGAGATGAGGGGGGGCTCGGTGGGCATGTCGGTCACCGTGGGGGTGGTGGCGCAGGCCGCGAGGCCCAGGAGGAAGGCGGCGGGGGTCTTCATGGGCGGCACTATACCAGCGTCCGGCCGACTCGATGGCCGCCGCTAGCGGGCTACAGCACCCGCGCGCTGGCGCAGATGACCGGCACACAGACCCAGGTGTCGGGCTGTTCGGCGAGGCGCTCGAGCTCGGCCATCAGCTCAGCGTCGGCCGCGGTGAAGGAGCCCCCCTGGCGGAGCAGGTCGGCCATGGGGGCGTAGGCGGCCATGAGCAGATCGCTCGAGGCCCTGGCCCCCGGGACCATGGGCAGCACCAGGGCGCGGGCGTGGGCCAGCCCGGCGGCGGACATCAGCCGGCACAGGCGGCGGCCCACGCGGCGCGAGCCACCCAGAGCCTCGGCCGCCGCGCCCACGCGCGCCAAGAAGTCGGCCAGACCCGAGGGCTCGGGGCTGAGCATCAGACCCCCGTCGTCCAGATCCAGGGCCGCCACCACGCCGCCAGGACGCAGCACGCGGGCCACCTCGCCCAGGATGGCGCCCGGATCGCGCGCGCCGCTCAGGGCCAGCCGCACCCAGGCGTGGTCCAGGGCCCGGTCGGCCAGGGGCAGGCGGCCTCCGCTGCCGGGCAGCAGCGTGGCGCGCTCCGCCAGCCCCGCCTCGGCCACCCGCTCGCGCAGGGTCGCCAGGGCACCCGCGGGCACCACGCCCACCAGGCGCACCCGCGGCACCGCGCGGGCCAGGCGCAGCACCGCCTCGCCCGAGCCCTCGTCCAGCACCAGCACCTCGCTGCCGTCGCGCAGGCCCACGCGGCGCAGCCAGCGCGCCTCGGACTCCGCGGGCAGCACCTGGGACAGGGGGGCCGTGGGCGCCTCGACGGGCTCGGCTGCCGGGGGCGAGGCCGGGCGCTGGGGCTCGGGCCGCGGCGCTACACGCTGAGGGCTGCCGCTCATGAAGCCCGCCACCCGCCGGTTGGCCTCCTGGAGGCGATGCACCAGGATGGCGGCCAGGTTCTTGCGCAGGTGCTCGGCCAGGTGGGGGTCACTGCGGGCCATCCGATCGGGCAGATCCCTGGGCAGCAGCTGCACCCGGCTGTCTTCGAGGGCCACGATGCGGGTGGAGCCATGGCTGGCGGCGAAGCCGGCCATGCTGCCGCAGACCTCGCCGGGCAGCAGCACAGCGTGGAACACGGGGCGGGACTGGCCGGCCGGGGCCACGCCCAGACGCCCTGCCAGCACCAGCCCCATGCCTTCCAGGGGACCCTCGAGCTCCTGGTCCGTGCCCACGGAGGCCACCGGCAGGTCCTCCAGCACCTTGGCCACGACGCGATCGGGGATCCCGTCGAAGAGCGAAGGCGCGGGCGCCGCCAGGTTGGCGTGGGCCATGCCCGCCCAGAAGCTGTCGAGCTGCTGGGGTGTCACGTCCTGGTCCTGGAACCGGGGGTACAGGGCGGCCAGCTTCTGGGCCACCGCCTCGCCCGCGCCCGGAGAGTGGTAGGTGAGGCGCGCGAAGGGGCTGCGCACCTTGGCCAGGTAGGCGCCGTGGTGGAGCACCAGGGCGGCCGGCGCCGCGGTGGCCGCGCCACCCCGGATGCTGAAGGAGTCTCCGAAGGGCCGGTAGCCCAGCTGGTGGCAGGTGACCGCCAGGGAGGACTCGCAGGTGATGGTGTCCACCTGGACGCGCGCCGCCAGGGCCTCGGCATAGGCCTGGGAGAGCAGGCGCGAGGCCACGGTCTCGCCGCGGAAGGCCGGGTCCACCACGATGGCGCTGCTGTAGGAGAGCCGGGCTGCACCGATGGCCTCGATCATGGGGCCCATGCCCAGGCGCTCCACCAAAGCTGGATCGAAGGGCTGATCGCTGCCGAAGTTCACCCGCAGCGTACCCACGATGGCGCCGCTCTCGTCGTCCACCGCCACCAGCACGCGCGCGGACTCGTCCAGCGCGCTGCGCAGCCGCCGCAGGCGATGGTCGGCGTCGCTGTGGCTGCGGCGCAGCTCGTCCACGAGGATGCGGTAGCGGAAGCGGAAGACCTGCTCCAGGTCTGCGGGGCTGTGCACATGCTGGACACGTACGAACACGGTGACTCCAAAGGCTCGGGTGCGAGTCTCCACCTCTTCGGCACGGCGCGCGGGGATGCTTAGAGAAAGCTGGCCGACCAAGGAGAACCTCTCTCCATGTAGACTCGATCGCGTCCCTGCGAGGTGAACATGAGCGGCTCCCAGACCACCCCAGGCTGCGTCGGCATCCTCACCAGCGGCGGCGACGCGCCGGGCATGAACGCGGCGGTGCGCGCCGCCACTATGGTGCTGCTGTCCAAGGGCTGTCGCGTGCTGGGCGTGGACCACGGCTACCGGGGCTTGCTCAGCGGGAGCTTCCGAGACCTGGCCCCCGACGATGTGGGGGAGATCATCCGTGAAGGCGGCACCATCCTGGGATCGGCGCGCTGCCTGGAGTTCATGGAGCGCGCCGGCCGCGATCGGGCCCGGGCGCAGATCCGCGCCGTGGGCATGGACGGGCTGATCGTCATCGGCGGCAACGGCAGCCTGGCAGGGGCCGCGGCGCTCGCCGATCCGGACGAGCTGGGCGACCTCGATCTCAAGGTGGTGGGCATCCCCGCCAGCATCGACAACGACATCGGTCTCACCGGCATGGCCATCGGCGTCGACACCGCCATGAACACCATCGTCGAGGCCTGCGACCGCATCTGCGACACCGCCTCGGCCCACGACCGCACCTTCCTGGTGGAGGTGATGGGGCGCGACTGCGGCTACCTGGCCATGACCAGCGCCATCGCGGCGGCGGCCAACGCCGTGCTGTTCCCCGAGGCGGGCAAGAGCGAGGCCGACCTGGTGGAGACCGTGGTCAAGGCCGTGGTGGCCGTGCGCGAGCGCACCGCCCGCAGCAAGCGCGTGCTGGTGCTCATGGCCGAGGGCACCGGGGTACCGGCCCAGAAGCTCAAGCGGCCCATCGAGGCCCGGCTGCGCGAGGTGCTGGACGACGACGACCTGGCCGTAGAGACCCGGGTGACCGTGCTGGGGCACGTGGTGCGCGGCGGCCGCCCCTCGGCCTTCGACCGTGTGCTGGCCAGCCGCATGGCCAACGTGGCCGTGCACTCCCTGCTGCTGGGCGAGAGCCGCAAGATGGTCTCGTGGCTGCTGCCCGGCGAGCTGCCCGCCGCCATCGCCCGCCAGAGCCAGGCCGACCCATATTGCTGGATGGTACAGCTGGACGCCGTGCTGGCCGAGACCCGCCGCATGCTGGATGGCAGCAGCGCCCTGGTGCAGTGGCGCAAGCGTGCCTTCGCCGAGGTGGAGGAGGTGCTGACCCTTTGAGCCGCCACCTGCCGGCCTCGATCTTCGCTGTGCTCCTGGTGCTGGCCCCGGGCTGCAACCCGTGGGATCCACCATCCACGACTCTAGAGCTGTCTCACCAGATAGGTTCTTCGAAGGAGCTCAACGCGCCCCGGCTGGTGGTTGGGGCCACGCCGGAGCGGCTGCTGGCGGTGCTGCCCGGGACAGATCCTCCCGAGCTGTTGCTCTTCGACGCGGATGGAGCACCCGCCGAGCGTATGCCCCTGCCCGGCCTGGGACGCATCCACCAGCTGCTCAGCACCGCGCAGGGCGCCATCGTCATCGGCTCCGGGGGGCTGCAGCACCTGGACGCGCAGGCGCAGCCCGCCGGGCCGCCCATCACCCCGGATCCTGGGTGGGCCCTGGTGGGGACCTGGATCGTGCAGGGTGACACGCTGGTGGGGATAGGCATCCAGCGCCCCGAGAACCGGATCCACGTGCTGCGCATGGACCTGCAGGGCCAGGTGCTGGGCCACACCAACTTCGCCCCCGATCGTCGCCCCGACAGCGCGAGCATCGCGCCCCTGTCCGACGAGCGCGTCCTGCTGGCCTGGACGGGCTCGGGGTTCCCCGTGGGCACGACGGAGGCCGAGAGACAGGCCGTGCTGGACCTCGCGCCCGGCGAGCTCCGCAGCCAGGAGTCCTTCACCGAAGAGCACCACCGGACCACCACGCGGATCGAGCTGGCCATCCTGGACCGGAGCAGGGGCCTGCTGGTGGGCCCGGCCACCGTCTACACCCCAGCTCCGGGGGGCGTCCTGCACAGCTGCAGCCTGCAGGGCCGGCCTGGCGGTGGCGCCACGCTGGCGTGGCGGGACAGCACGCCCGGCTCCTGGAGCCTGATCACGGCAGGCTTCGACGAGAGCGGCATCCTCGACCCACCGCACCAGGTCCACCCCCGCGAGCTGCAGGACATGCTCGACCAGGCGTTCCCCCCGGGCGGAGCCGGCCAGTGGGTCAGCTGGGGCCACGGCATCCACTGGGGGCTGTTCGCCCGCCGGGGGGTGGGATCCGTGGCGCTCAAGCGCGTCGATGGCAGCGGCGAGAGGCTGCTGTTCGAGGCCCCCGGCAGCGTGGAGTCCCACGCCGCGGCCATCCTCGACGAGCGCGTGCTCGTGGTGGCCGGCGCACAGGCCGAGGAGGGCTACCAGGTCTGGAGCGGAGTGTTCGCGCTGGATCGATAGGGCGCCGCGAACGCCGCCCGCTAGTCCCCGTGCCCAGAACTACCTGCCCACCCTGCAGGGCGGCCAGATACTTCGGCCGTACGGTCGCCAGCGACCGTACGTGCCGCTCCGCGGCACACGGGCACCAGGCTTTTGGGGGGGCCTCGCCCCCCCACG
>CAZEJJ010000073.1:0-35575 GCA_964512185.1 uncultured Enterobacterales bacterium
CTGACGTAGCGGCGCACGGTGCGCTGCGCCCGGCGGCGCAGCACCTCGGGGGCCTCGTCGCCCGCCACCACGAAGGGCGGTTCAACCGTGAAGGAAAAGTCCCTGGCGGGCCCGCGCTTGTGGTCCAGCACCAGCTGGGCGTAGTCGGCGAGGCTGTGACCCCCGGAGGCCTTGGGCAGCTTCAGCTTGCCGGGTTCCAGCCGCATGCGGATCAGCGTGGGGCCTGTGCGCCCCGCCAGCGGCCACAGCTGCAAGAAGAGCGCCCTGTCCATGCGCCGCCAGGCGCCGTCCGCTGCGGCGGGCTCGTGGTAGATGACCTCGTCGGCGACGGGATCGTAGCCCAGGATCAGGCGGAAGTGCTCGGTGGTGTGGGGCCGGTCGTCGTAGCGCATGCAGACGACGCTGGGCACCCCCGCCAGCAGATCGGCATGCATGGCGCTGAAGGCCTGCTGCAGCTCTCGCTGGCTGTCGGCTTCGGTCATGGGGTACCAGGTGGCGCCGGGATCGAAGCCCAGCCGCTCCAGGGCCTGCTTGAGCTCGGGTGTCCAGGCACCGCGGCCCAGCGCCGGATCCACGCCCGAGAGGGCGAAGATCGCATCCTGGTCCACCCGGTGGCCCAGGCGGCCCAGGGCCATCTCCACGCAGGCCTCGCCGCAGAAGTCGGGCCGCTGCTGCACGTGGGGGGTGTGGTCCAGGAGCACGGCGTCCCAGCTCTCGCTGTCGGCCGCCGCGGCCTCGGCGACGGGCGCAGCGGGGGTATCGCCACCCGAGGCGCAGCAGATCAGGGCGAGGAGGACGGTGGTCGCGGCGAGCATGCTCCTGGCAGGACACCCGGGGTGGCGGGTCGGTTCCCAGCTACTCGCAGCCCAGCGGCTCCAGGGGCTCGCTCTCGTAGCGGGACGGGGCGGGCACATCGTAGGCTCGCAGGATGCGCTCGCTGGCGGTGGCCAGCCGGCTGGCGTCCAGCACCAGCTCGCTGCGCTGCATGTTGGGCCGGAAGCGCACCACCTGGAAGCCGCCCTGGGGCTGCTCCAGGGCCCGGGCCAGGTCCTCCATCGAGGCTATGGGCTGGCCGTTGACCTGCTCCACCACCAGGTCTCGCAGCTGGTGGTAGCCGATGTTGTAGGGATCGGGCAGCACGGTGGAGAGCAGCACCAGCCGGCGCTGGTCCTGGCGCTGGGCCTGGCCTTCGAGCTCCCAGGCGGTGACCAGGCGGGCATCCGCGGAGCTCTTCCAGCCGCTGCCCCAGGCGCCCAGGTAGTCCTGGTCCAGCTCCCTGAAGACCAGCCCGCCCGAGACGAGGTAGGGGGGGGCGTGGTCGGGGCGGGACCTGGGGATCAAGTGGGCATCCACCGGGTAGGCGCGCAGGGTCATGAGCAGCCGCTGGACCTCGCCCTGGCGCAGCACCTGCACGGGCAGCTGGTCGCCCTCCAGGTGGTGGCCGGTGACCAGGTGCTCCAGGCGCAGGCGGCCCAGCTGCTCGTCTTCGTAGTAGCCGTCGGGGTTGATGGGCTGGTCGTCCAGCGCCAGCAGCAGGTCGCGGGGCTGCAGCACGCCGCAGGCGCTGGTGCCGGCCTTGACCTCGCGCACCAGCACACCGCTGGCGGGCCCGTCCCTGCCCAGCCAGGCGTTCAGGGCCGGGTCGCGGTTGACCTGCCACATCAGGCCCAGGTCCACGAAGCGGCGCTGGGGCTCCTGCCGGTGCTCGAGCCAGCTGCGGATGATGCCCGCGGGCAGCACGCGCGCCAGCTGGTCGGACTGGTAGACGGTGAGGCCCACCAGCTCCCTGCGCCGGAAGACGGGCTCCGCCGAGCCGCCCCCGGCCAGCTCGGTGTTGACCGTGAGCACCAGCAGCTCCACCTGGGAGCTGCGGCTCTCCTTGACCTCGATGCGGGCGATGTTGCCCTCGGCCAGCTCCAGCTGGCGGTTGCGCCAGCGGACGCTGTGCAGGGTGCCGCGGCTGGGCATCCGGCGCGCCAGCCGGGCGGGCTGGAGGTCGGCGTAGAAGTCGGGCTCGTCGACGGTGAGCAGGGCCAGGTCGACGGCGCGATCCACCTGCACCAGGCGCGCCGGGTGCTTCTCGGAGCCGCCGTGCTTGGTGGCCCGCACCAGGGTGGCGTTCTCCACGGCCTTGGCCGTGGTGAGCAGCATGGTGCCCTGCTCGGTGCGGATCACCACCGCCGAGGCGGTGCGCGTCTTGGGCTCACCTCGAGCCCAGGGACGGCGCTGCTGCCAGGCCTGCCAGGTGATGTCCAGCTCCACCACCTGGGCTTCGAAACGCCCGGCAGCGGTGCCCTGGCCGGGGAACAGCGCCACCAGCAGGCAGGCCAGGACGAGCAGCAGGGGGCGAGGCATCAGAGGCGCCTGTCCGCGGGGACCGCGTACCGCTCGAGGATCTCGGGATGGGCCTGCTCCGCCTGGGCGCGGTCCAACACCGCGAAGCGGCCGTGCCAGGCGAACTCGAGCACGTGGTAGGGCTCTTCGTTGCCCTCGATGGCCGCCACCAGCTCTTCGAGGTTGCCGATGGTGTGGCCGTTCACCTGCTCCACCACCAGGTCGGAGTGGAAGGCCATGTTCGCGTTCACGGGGTGGTCCAGCCTGCGCAGCAGCACGACCCGCTCCTGGCCGGCGCGCTCTGGCTGCTCCAGCTCCCGGAACCAGAACTCGTAGAGCAGGCGCTTGTTGGCCTTGGTGGACCAGCTGGTGCCGTAGGTCTCCATCAGGCCGCGATCAAGCGGAACGAAGACCAGGCCGGCGTAGACGTAGTAGCGGGGCAGCCGGTCGTAGATCCGGCCGCGGGCACGCTGGGGCGCGGGGCGGGTGAGGGGGATCTCCAGCTGCAGGGGCTGGCCCTGACGCAGCACCGCCATGTGCACCAGATCGCCCTGCTGGTGGCGGTCCAGCAGCACGCCCAGGTGCAGGCGCAGGCCGTCGTGGGAGAAGGTGCCGTCGTTGGCGATGGGGTGCTCGTCCACCGACAGCAGCACATCGCCAGGCTCCAGCCAGCCCTGGGCGGAGCTGTCGGGGATCACCCGGTCCACCAGCACGCCCGACTGCTCCCTAGACATGCCGACGCGGGCGCGGGCCGCGGGGTTCTCCAGGTTGGCCACCTGGATGCCCAGCTCGGGGTAGCCGTGGTACTCGCCGTCGGCCGCGTCCTGCAGGAAGTGCCGCACCACCTCGTCTGGGATGAAAAACCCCACGTTGTCCAGGCTGCCGATGCCCTGGAAGGCCACTCCCACTGCGCGACCCTGGTGCACCACGGGGCCGCCGGAGTTGCCGGGGTTGATGGCGGCGTCGGTCTGCACCGCCAGGTGGGCGTCGACCCCGGAGTGCACGTAGCCGCGCATCTCGATGCGCGAGACCACACCGCGGGTGGAGGACAGCCGCTTGCCGCCCGATGGATAGCCCCAGGTCTCCACCTGCTGGCCGATGCCAGGGGCCTCACCGAGCTCCAGCGGAGGCACGCCTGCCAGCAGGTCCGGCTGCACCGGTTCGAGCAGGGCCAGGTCGCAGTCGTGACCGATGGCGACCACTCGCGCCTCGTGGGGCACCGGATCGTCGTTCAGGTACAGCAGCAGCATGCGCGCGTCGGACACCACGTGGGCGTTGGTGAGCACCTGCCCGCCGTCGATGACGAAGCCGCTCCCGCTGCTGCGGCGGGCAGGGCGCGCGGTCCAGGGGGTCTGCCAGTCGCCGCGCTGGCTGTGGTTCAGGATCCGCACCACCGAGGCCTCGATGCCCGGGGGCGCCGCCGAAGCCAGGGGGGAGAGCAGGATCAGGAGGGCCAGGACGAGCGTGGGCATGGGCACCGAGGGCGGGGCCGGGGAGCGGGAGGCCCGGAGCTGCTAGTGGAGCAGGTAGGTGGCGTCGTAGACGTAGAAGGGGCTGCCCGAGTAGACCCCGGAGGGCAGCGGCGTGCCGGTGGCGGCCGCCATGGTGGTGGCGTAGCCGTCGCCATCGGTGGTGAGCACGCCGCACTCGGACTCGTAGCCGAAGCCGTAGCCCAGCTCGATGCCGTAGCCCGCCAGGTCCCAGTAGATGTAGGTGGCCATGACGTAGGGCTGCCAGTCGTTGGTCCAGTCCAGGCCGGCGTCCTGCACCGCGTCCTTCAGCTCGCTCTCGTTGGCGTAGAACGAGCCGAAGCCGTGGCCCCACTTGTGGCGCTCGACCAGCTCGCGGGCGTCGATGGTCTCCCACTGGGCGTCGTCCAGCTCGGGGCAGTCGGTGTAGCCAGCGGCGATGTCGATGTCGAAGGCGTCGTAGAGCTGGCCGCCCTCGGTCTTCCAGCCGTTGTTGTGCACGTAGTCGCTGGCATCGTAGATCAGGGAGCAGGTGTCCCAGTCGCTGTCGTAGAGGGTGAACTCGAGCATGGCCGAGGCGGGCTCGGAGTCCATCTCCCAGTCGTAGATCTCGCTCTCCTGGATCTGCCCGATGAAGCCCAGGCCGAAGTAGGTCAGGTCGAACTGGGTGGCGGGGTCGGGCTCGTTGCTGCCGTCCACCTCCACGTCCAGCCACTCGCAGTCGGTGTCGGCGTCGGAGTCCGCGTCTGCGTCTGCGTCGGTGTCGGCGTCTGCGTCTGCGTCGGTGTCGGCGTCTGCGTCGGAGTCTGCGTCCGCGTCGGTGTCGGTGTCTGCGTCTGCGTCTGCGTCGGCGTCACCCTCGACCCAGCTGCCGGTGTCGGCGGTGTCGGGCTTGCCGAAGTTGAGCTCGCAGCCCGCCAGCCCGAGGGCCGTGACGAGGGCAGGGGCGAGCAGGTACAGGCTGTGGCGGGTCATGGGGTTCTCCTCCGGTGGTGGCTGCTGCCACGGGGTGCGTGCGTCGCCGGCACGGTAGCCGCCGCGCTGGGACCGGTCAAGGCGAAACCGCAGTCCCAGGCGTGGAACCGAGCCTGGACACGGGCTCAGGCGCGGGGTGCGGGATACCGGCGCTGGCTCGCCTCAGCCCGGAGACTCCCATGACCCTGCAAGACCTCTTCGCCGCCAGCGATGATCTGTGGCAGTCCAGCGCCTGGGTGCAGGCGGGGCTGGTGGTTCTGGCGGCCCTGGTCGCCGCGGGCCTGGCGCACCTGGTGTTCACCCGCGTGCTGGCCCGGCTCGCAGCGAGCACCGCCACCGATCTGGACGACGAGATCGTGGCGGCCTGCCGCAAGCCGGTGTTCTTCACCGTGCTCATGCTGGGCCTCGCGGCCGCCAGCCGGCTGCTGGACGTGCCCGAACCCGGGCCCTTCGTGGTGGATGCGCTGGTGAAGAGCCTGGTGATCGCCCTGTGGTCGGTGGCGGCCAACCGGGTGTCCCAGGTGCTGCTCGCCTTCATGACCGACAACGAGCGCTTCGAGCTGGTGCAGGTGCGCTCGCGCCCCATCTTCGAGCTGCTGGCCAAGGTGCTGGTGTGGGGCAGCGCCATCTACCTGGTGCTGCTCACCTGGAACATCGACGCAACCGGCTGGATCGCCTCGGCCGGCGTGGTGGGTGTGGCGGTGGGCTTCGCCGCCAAGGACACGGTGGCCAACCTGTTCTCAGGCGTGTTCATCATGGCCGACGCGCCCTACAAGATCGGCGACTACGTGGTGCTCGGCAGCGGAGAGCGCGGCATGGTCACCGACATCGGCATGCGCAGCACGCGCATCCTCACCCGCGATGACATCGAGGTCATCGTGCCCAATGCGGTGATCGCGGGGGCCAAGATCATGAACGAGACGGGTGGGCCCCACGAGATGCGGCGGGTGCGCTGCACGGTGGACCTGGCCTACGGCTGCGACGTGGATCACGCCCGAGAGGTGCTGCAGCAGGCCGCGGCTGCCACCCCCTATTTGAGCGACGATCCCGCCCCGCGGGTGCGCTTTCGCGAGTTCGGGCCCTCGGGTATCCGCTTCCAGGTGATGGGCTGGGTGGAGGAGCCCGTGCTGCGGGGCAGGGCGGTGGACGCGCTCAACACCGCTGTGTACAAGGGCTTGCTGGCTGCGGGCATCGAGATCCCCTACAGCAAGCACGATGTGTACATCAAGGAAGTGCCGGCGGGCGCCGCGCTGCGCGAAGCCTGATCACTCCCAGCACTCCACCACCCGCTGCTCGGCGCGGGATCCCGCCCTCCAGGCTTCCAGCAGCAGCCGCTTGCCGCGGCCTCGCCGGGAGTACAGCGCCTCGCAGGGCCCGACCCGCGCTGCCCAGTGCCGGGCGAAGCCGTCGGCCAGGTCCCTGCGCGCCCCGAGCTCCTCGGGGATGGGCCAGACGCTGCCGTCGGTCTCCAGCAGCAGGTAGCGCGGGTAGCGCACGGGCCCCAGCAGCTCCGCGGCTGCCCGGGCGAAGCGGCGGGAGGAGGCGGGCGGACCCTGGGCCTGCACTCCCTGCTCGTCCTGCAGCAGCGCACCCAGCTCCGGATCAAGGTCCCGCAGTGCGGCAGCCAGGGCCTCGAGGGCCGCGCGCTGCTGGATGCCCAGGTCGCGATGTCGGCGCCACAGCAGGCTGGCGCCGGCTCCGCTGGCCGCGGCCACCGCCAGCCCCACCAGGGCCGCGGGGGGCCCGTTGACGGGCAGCCCCGCCAGAACCAGCCAGCCTCCCAGAGCCACGCCGCCTGCGGCGAGGCCCCCGGCGAGCCAGCCGCCGCGGCGTCGCTGGAGGGCGAGGGCCGCCGGACCGGCGGGTCTCGGGCGCTCAGGCCTGTGGGCCTTCACGCGGAGGGGAGGGGAGCAGCGGCCGTCCAGGCGCCAGCTTCGCAGGTCCCGGTAGGTGCGCCCCACCGCCCAGCGCTCCGCAGCGGCGCGGTGGTCCAGCACGCGGGCCTGGATGCGCCGGCGCAGGGGGTCCAGGCCACGCGCGACCGCGTCCAGAGGCTGGTCCAGGAGGGGATCCATGCGCCCCAGACCCGCGCGGATTCGTCCGCCGCTGTCGATCCCCAGGGTGTGCTCGTGGCGTGCTCGCGCTCTCTCCAGCATGCGCTCGCCGCCCGAGACGCCTGGGACCAGGGTGATGACCTCCCACAGCGAGGCCACCTTTGAGGGGTCGTCCGGGTCGGGTCGCAGGGCGCGCCCGCGCAGCTGGTTGACGGTGGTGGCGGCCACGATGCCCGTCAGGTCCACCACCGTGTTCACCGGTGGGCAGTCCCAGCCTTCCCCGAGAAGCTGGTGGGTGCCCACCAGGCAGCGGCTGGTGCCTTCCCTGAGCAGGCGGGTGGCCAGCTCCACCCGCCGCGCCACGGTCCAGCCGGCCACGTCCACCTCGTGGTGATCCCCCACCACCCGCCAGGGGAGCTCGGGGAGCCGCGCAGCCAGCCGCGGCCAGAGATCATCATCTACCCAGAAGGCCTTGCCCGTGACCAGGATGGGATCCAGCGGGTCGGTGCGCGCGTCCGCCACCAGGGCCTTGAGCACCTGGCGAGCGCTCAGCCGATCGCTCTCCAGGTCGCGCCCCGACAGCACCAGCGCTCGCAGCCCGTCGCCGCGGGCGCGATGCTCCAGGTCCAGCAGGTCCAGGCAGCCTCGGATGCGGCTGCGGCTGTCGGCCAACGCGCGCCAGCTCAGGTCATCATGCTGGACGAGCGATCCCCGGCGTGGGCGGAAGCCGGCGGCGGCCAGGGCCTGCTTCACCCGGTCCTGCTCACCAGCGAAGCTGAACAGCAGCAGGGCTCGGTCATGGACGGTAGGGGTCGCCCGCAGCTCCGGCTCTGCAGGCAGGTCGTCGGGGAGCTGGAGGCCGCGCGCGCTTTGGTGGCGGCACAGGGCCACCAGCAGGCCGTCCTGCCGGGCGAAGCGCTCCTCGGTGAGGACCCACAGATCCTCTCGCAGACGGCGCGCCACCCAGCTGTCCAGGCGGGCCCCCAGCAGGCGCTCCGCCCGGCGCAGCTCGTCGTCCACCCGGGCCAGCCCGGGGGCGTCGTCCAGGTCGGCCAGCACCGGCCACAGCAGATCCTGGTAGGGGCAGAGGTGCCCGTCGCGCACCAGGGGAGGGGTCTCCACCAGCACAGGCTGCTGGCCGACGATCTCCAGGAAGCGGTTCCAGCCCGGAGCGTGCACCGGGGGAGTGGCGGTCAGGCCCAGCACGCGGTGGCTCCCGCCGAGCATCCCGAGCAGCTCTCGACCCCAGGCGGCGCCCAGGTGATGGGCTTCGTCGAGGACCACCAGGGCGCCGTCGGCGAGCTCCGCCATGCCCGCGTAGGTGCGCACGCGCACCGGTGGCGGCTGGGAGTCGTCCTGCACGGGTACCAGCACCTGCTGGATCCGCCGTTCCCACTGCTGCACCAGGGCGCTGGTAGGCACCCGCACCTCGAGGGGTCTCTCCAGCTCCGCCGCCACATGCAGCGCACAGCGCGTCTTGCCCGCCCCGGGTGGTGCCACCAGGCAGCAGCGGGATCCCGGCCTTGCCAGGGCCTGGAGCAGCTCCGTCACGGCTCTCCGCTGGTAGGGACGCAGGGGGGCACCAGCGCCACGGGCCCACCAGCCTGGGACGGTGTCGGGCATTCAGCCGCGGGCCAGGAGGTCGCGGGTGCGCGGGAAGGCGGCCGTGTGGCCGCGGCTGCGGACCTGGTCGAGCTGTGCCGCGCCCATGCCCGGGATCCCCGCCACGCGGCGCTGCTCCTCGGGGGCGTCAACCGCCGACAGCAGCGTGTTGTCGGTGCAGACACAGGCGCGCACACCCGCCGCCAACCAGCGCGGCAGGGGGTGCTCGGCCGGGCGCTCGATGGCGCCCACGTGCCAGTTGGAGGTGACGCAGGCCTCGATGGTGACCTCGCGCTCGAGCACTAGTTCGAGCACCGCGGGGTCCTGCAGCAGGGTAGTGCCGTGGCCCACGCGCTGGGCGTGCAGCAGCTCGATGGCGTCGCGGATCTCCCGGGGCGGCCGGCCCTCGCCCGCGTGCACCGTGCGACCCAGGCCCAGCGCCTTCGCCCGGGTGAAGGCCGGGGCGTAGTCGGGCAGCCCGAAGCGCTGCTCCGCGGTGGGTCCGCCCGCCAGGTCGATGCCCACCACAGCGGGCCGGGAGGAGGCGACGGTCACCAGCCGCTCCAGCAGCAGGGGGTCATCGCCGTACAGGCCGCAGAGGATCAAGCCCGCGCGCCCGGCGATGCCGTGCAGCGCGGCATCGGTGATGGCTTCCACCGCTGCGCCGCGGTGCAGCTGGGGTGCGAAGCGGATCTCCAGGGTGGTGACGCCTTCCGCCGCGGCGTCCTCGCAGATCTCGCCCGCCACCCGCTGTACCGCCGCGGGCTGTTGCAGCAGGGAGAGGGTGAAGGCGAAGCGGGAGAGGGCCTGCTGCAGGCCCATGCCCGCGTAGAAGCCGAGCTGAGCCGGGGGTTCGAGCTGGAGCCGGCGCGCCAGCTCCAGCAGCGTGGCTGGACGCAGCGAGCCGTCCAGGTGGCGGTGCAGGTCGGCGAGTGCCGGAGTCGAGTGGGGCTGCATCGTGGTGGGAGTGTAGCCGGTTATCGGGAAGCTCCCACGTTCCCGGAGCTCCGCCATGCGCGCGCCGTGCACCCTCCTCCGTCTGCTGCTGCTGCTGTCGCTGGCCTCGCTGCTCCCTGCCTCTGCGGCAGCGGGCACAGGGGGTCGCGTGGCCTACACCGGGGCCACGATCTTCGATGGTACCGGCGCCGACCCCATCGTGGACGGTGTGCTGCTGGTGGACGGAGACCGCGTGTCGCGCGTGGGCTCCCGCGAGGCCGTGCGCATCCCCCGCGGAGCCGAGCGCGTGGAGCTGGACGGGCGCTGGATCGTGCCCGGGCTGGTGGACGCCCACGTGCACTTCTTCCAGTCGGCGGGCCTGTACACCCGGCCCGACGTCATCGATCTACGCGATCTGCGCAGCTATGCCTGGGATCAGGAGGGCATCCGCGCGGCCCTGCCGGAGACCTTCGCGCGCTACCTGGCCAGCGGCGTCACGGCGGTGGTGGACGTGGGCGGACCGTTCTGGAACTTCGAGGTGCGAGAGGCCGCGCGCAGCTCCGAGCTGGCGCCGCGCGTCGCGGTGGCGGGACCGCTCATCTCCACCGTGGAGCGGCCCCAGCTGGACCTGGGGGATCCACCCATCATCCAGGCGCAGAGCCCCGAGCACGCCCGGGAGCTGGTGCGGGAGCAGCTGGAGCAGGCTCCGGATCTGGTGAAGGTCTGGTTCATCCTCGACCCCGAGCGCGGCGCGGAGGCCGCCCTGCCCATGGTGCGGGCGGTCATCGACGAAGCCCACGCCGGCGGTGTGCGGGTCGCGGTGCACGCCATGGAGCTGGAGACCGCCCGCGCCGCGGTGCAGGCCGGGGCCGATGTCCTCGTCCACAGCGTCGCCGACCAGCCCGTGGACGACGCCTTCCTCGCCCTGCTGGTGGATCGGGACGTGGTCTTCACCTCCACCTTGATGGTGCTGGAGGGCTATGCGGAGGTGCTGGGGCGCGCGCCTGGGCTCTCGGAGCTGGAGCGGGAGCTGGGCGATCCCGCGGTCATCGCCACCTGGGACGAGCTGCTGGCGGCGGACCTCTCCCCGGAGACCGCCGAGCGCAACGAAGCTCGCATGCAGCGTCTGGCCCACAGCGCGCCCCTGATGGCCTCCAACCTGGTGGCGGTGCAGCGCGCCGGCGTGGCGGTGTCCGCGGGCACCGATGCGGGCAACATCGGCACCGTGCACGGCCCCGCCATGCATCGGGAGCTGCAGCTGATGGTCGGGGCGGGGCTCAGCCCGCGGGAGGCCCTGCTGGCCGCCACCCGAGACGCGGCGCGGGTGTTCTCCGACGACCCCGAGATCGGCAGCCTCATCCCTGGCAAGCTGGCGGACTTCTTGATCCTCGAGGCGGATCCCCTGCTGGATGTGGCCAACCTCCAGCGCATCGAATCCGTGGTGCTGGGCGGTCATCTGGCGCGCCCGGACGAGCTCCTGCCCCCCACACCGGCCACGCTGGTGCAGCGGCAGGTGGAGGCCTACAACGCCAGGGATCTCGAGGCGTTCCTGGCCTTCTATGCCGAGGATGTCGAGGTCCTCCGGCACCCCACCGGCGAGCTGGTGGCCAGCGGTCGGGAGGCCATGCGGGAGATCTACGGCCCCATGTTCGAGGCGAGCCCCGAGCTGCACTGCCACATCCTGCAGCGCATCACCGCCGGTGACTTCGTGGTGGACCACGAGCACGTCACGGGCATGCGCGGCGGCGAGCCTTTGCGCGCGGTGGCCATCTACGAGCTGCGCGGTGGGCTGATCGCGCGGGTGTGGTTCTTGCCGCGGGCTACCTGACGCCCTCCGCGCTGATGGCGGTGGAGTCCTGGTGGCGGGTGGCGGTGTGGTGGGCCGGCTCGCCGTCGCCGTCCGCGTCGGTCAGGATGTGGGCCACGAAGTCGTCGCCCCCGTCGGTGACCTCGACCCAGTAGGCGCCGTAGACAGCGCCATCGGGCGCCCAACCCAGGGTGTCGAAGGCGCTGCCCTGTACCCAGGGCACCGGCTCCTGGTCGAGCTGCTGCTCGGTGCGCGGCGTCGGGCTCGGGACCGCGACGTAAGAGCCGTGCACGGCGTGGTAGGCGATCTGCGCCGCGCGGATGGAGTTGAGGTTGACCTGGACCTCGAGGCGAGCCGGGCGCTGTTCGGGCTGCAGGGCGCCGCAGGCGGTGGCCAGAGCCAGCATGCCGAGCGCCGCCAGAATGGTCACTCCCGAGCTGGCGGTGGCGCTACGCGGGAGCCGACGGACTTGCATGTTGTCTCCAGGACGCTTCATATAGTCCCTGGCGTCCGCTGAGAAGCTCTTTCTTCCCACCGGGTTCGCATTGCTGCCTGTCGTCAGCCTCATGTCGGGGTCGCGCTGCGGCGAGGTGCTCATGTCTGCCTGCCTGCGCTCTGCCGCCTCTGCCTTCCCAGGAGCCTTCTGGGCGTTGTCCTGTGGGGCCGCCATCGCCGCGGGCTCCTCGGCCGGGCCCCGCCCGCAGCTGGAAGCCCGCGAGCTGCTGGGCCGGCACAGCGGCCACCCGGTGGTCATCGCCCACCGGGGGGCGTCCGAGGGCGCGCCGGAGAACACCCTGGCCGCGTACCGTCTGGCCATGGAGCTGGGCGCCGCCGCCGCGGAGACGGACCTGCGCACCACCGCCGATGGCGTCGTGGTGGCCATGCACGACGCCACCGTGGATCGCACCACCGATGGAACAGGGCCCCTCGAACAGCTCACGCTGGAGCAGCTACAGAGCCTGGACGCCGGGGCCTGGAAGGCCGCGGCGTTTGCCCATGAACGGGTGCCGACCCTGGCCGAGCTGCTCGACCTGGCGGGCGAAGATCTGCACCTCTGTCTGGAGCTGAAGGGCGGCGCGGGCCTGGTGGAGGCGCTGGCGGCCCAGCTCGCGGGTCGGACCCACGGGATCGTCCTGTTCTCCTTCGACCCGGTGCTGCTGGAGCAGGCGCGGAGCCTGCTGCCGGAGCTGCCTCGCCTGTGGCTGGCCCGGCGCCCCGAGGATGGCTCGAGCTACGACGGCGCCAGCCTGGTGAGCGCCGCCCGGGAGCTCGACGTGGACCTCGTGGGCGGGGACCACCGGGCGCTGGACGCGCGGGTCGTGTCGCAGCTGCAGGCGGCGGGCCTGCCGGTGTTCACCTGGACCGTGGATCACCCTCGAGAGGTCCGCCGCGTGTTCCACATGGGGGTGGACGGCATCATCAGCAACCGCCCGGCGGCCACGGCGGCGCTGGTGGAGCGCCTGGCTCGTTGATCCTCAGAATATCCGCGGACCCAGCGCGGCCAGCAGCGCGATGACGGCGATCAGGCCCAGAACCGCTGCGCAGCCGAGGCAGCCGGCGATGCGGGGTCCGCGCCGCGCGGGCAGCCAGGGCCTGCGTCGGGGGCCCGGCCCGCGCGGGCGGGCTGGGCGATGGGGACGGCGGGGTCGGTGCCGCCGGCGGCCTCTGCGCATGGCTGCCTCCGCGGGCATCTATCATGGCACGGGCGGTGGACCGGGCGCCAGCGGCGCGGCGGGGTGTGCGGTGCACGCTTCTGGCCGGATTGTGCTCCTCCGCGGCCCCCCATGAGGCCCGGAACGGGTTATCGAGGGGCCTTCCCGTGGTGGGGCTGAGCCTCGGTTCGCCCAGGCGCCCACCGCGGAGAGATCGACAATCCCTCACCCTCGCGGAGCGACTCCATGAAGAAGGTCCTGTTCACCGCCCTCGCCGTCCTCGGGCTGTCCGGTTGTGCCATGAAGGGCGCCACCATCCCCGGCTCCTACATCCCGTTCGCCAAGGCCGACTACACCATCATGGGTGAGACCACCGAGCAGGCCTGCGGCACCTACATCCTGGGCATCGACTTCCCGCACCTCTTCGCCAACCAGGGCGCCGCCCCCAAGTTCCCGCTGCTGGGCCTGGGCCTGCCCGTGGGCAAGGCCGAAGAGAGCCGCGCGCTCTACCACGCCCTGCAGAAGATCCCCGAGGCCACCCACCTGCTGGACATCCGCACCGAGGCCGAGTTCAACGGCTTTGGCCTGCTGTTGTTCCCGATCTTCGGCCAGCGCTGCGCCACCGTGCACGCGCGCGGTATCAAGATCGGCAGCCGCCCCAACCCGCAGCAGTAGCCTCCGGTTGAACATGGACCGGCCGGGCCGCCGGGGGCGGCCCGGCTGGGCTGCGTCTGGGGCCCGGGGGGCGGTCAGGGCAGCTGCTGGTCCAGGTGCTCGCGCAGGGCGGCTTCCACCAGCTGCTGGTAGTCCTGCAGCTCCGCCTGGTTCGGGGAATAGTAGTACTCCTGCAGGTGCTGCACTCCCACCTCGCCCCAGGTGAGCACGCTGCCGGTCTGGGCGTCGTGCAGCGACCACAGCACCCGGGCCCGGGCACCCGCCGGGCAACCCAGCTGCTGCCCCACGAACCAACCGCCGTTGTGCGTGTAGTACTGCACCACCAGTGGCACCAGCACCGCCCGCGTCCCCGCGGGGAGATCGGGCAGGGAGGCGGCCTCGAGAGCCAGCGGCTGCAGGTCGTAGCGGGGCAGGTTCTGGTTGTCCTCGCCGTCGAATCTCCCTGTTCCGCGGACCGGAGTGCGACGCGGGGGGGTGAAGGCCCGGTCCACGGGTTCGGCCAGCGCCTGCCAGGTGACACCGTGCTCGGTGAGCAGCTCCGAGAAGCTGCTCTGCGTGGCCGCGCTGGCCAGCTCCAGGTACTCGGGCTCGGCGGAGAACTCGACGTTGACGGACCGGACCTGGTTGTCTTCTTCGGGCTGCAGCTCGTAGCCGCCGGAGAACCAGATGTTTCCGACGTAGTAGCCTTCGTGGAAGGCGCCCCAGCTGTCCATGTGGAGCTGCTGGTGCAGGACCACCGGCGCCGCCAGGACCAGCGGCGGCGCGGCCTCGGGCAGGGGGGGGCCGAGCAGGTAGCGCAGGTTCTTGGGGCCGCAGGAGAGGCTGCACAGCGCAGCGCAGAGGACCAGCGGAGGCCGGGAGGATGGGCGGGTCACGGGGATCTCCTCTTCTGGGAGGCGGAGCTTATCGGGTGCCACCGGAGGGGGGCAATGGATCGCCGGGCGCGGGGGCCGCGGTGGCGAGCAGGTCGGCGGCGAGCTCGGCGCCAGCGATCATCCAGCTGGGCCAGCCGCTGGCCGTGGAGATCCAGACCTCGAGGCTCTGCATGGCGGTGCCCCCACCCAAGGCGAGGCTGGCCGCGAGGGCGAGGGCGTCCATGCGTGGGTTCGGGTGTCAGCCCGATCCCAGGGACCACATGCCCTCGAGGCGCTCGTCGGGCCGCGTGGCCAGCAGGTAGGCTTCGGTCACGCCGGTGTCGGTGATGGCCCGGGTGAAGATGATGCCGATGCAGAACATGCAGATGCCCACCATGGCGATGATGCCCATGACCAGCAGGTAGAAGAACATGCGCAGGCGGTTGCCCCGGGCCAGCTCCCAGCTGGCCTCCAGGGCACCCATGGTCGTGCAGCCGTCCAGCGATACGGCGTGCTCGCCGAACTTCAGGCCCAGGCTCACGTAGATCATCACCGGCACGATCAGCAGCACCATCAGCACGCCGCCGGCCACCATCAGGGCGGTGCTCTCCATCGCGATGCCCGGGATCAGCAACAAGGCGCCCGGGGCCAGCGCCAGCAGGGTGGTGCCCAGGCTGATCAGGGCGCGCACCACCTTGTAGCCGGCCATGTTCCAGAAGACGTCGCTGGCACCGAACAGGACGCCGAAGTCGCCCACCCCGGTGCTCAGGACCTGCTCGTGCAGGCGCAGGTAGCCGGCGTGGATCCAGGCGCGGAATGCCAGGAGCGCCAGCCCGCAGGCCAGCACACAGACCATGCCCACCACGAGCATGCCGAGGATGATGGCCAGCTCTCCCGCCCCTATGGACGCGCCGGAGGTGGGCAGGTCGATGGGAAGCGCTGCCCCCACCTGGGACCCCAGGCTGTCCCAGTCGAAGTCGCTCTGGTAGCTGCTGTCCTGGCTGGAGGGGGCTGAGAAATTGCCGCCGTTGCCTCCTCCGGTGCTCTCGCTGCACTGCATGAGCAGGGCCCCGAGCAGCAGGGGCCAGGGAGCGACCTTGAGCGCTTCGAAGCCGTGTGTCAGGCTGCGGCCGATCTCGAATGCTCCTCCGAAAGTCCTGGCCAAGAGGTATCCTCCGGTGCGAGGGGTCGGGAGGGGGCGCCGCTGGATCAGCGGGCACTTGCGGGGCGGGCGTCGACGGTGGATACTGTCGCCGCCTCAGGTACACGCGCCAGGGCAGGTCCCTTGTATCACCAATCGCGAGCAGGAATAGGACCTCGGGAGGGCTTCACCCTCGTGGAGCTGATGGTCACCGTGGCCATCATCGGCATCCTGGCCTCGGTGGCCATCCCCAACTACTACGTGTTCGTGTTGCGGGCGAAGCGCTCCGAGGCCTTCCTCTGCCTCGACGGCATCCGGTCCTCGGAGCACCTGTACGAGGCCGTCAACGATGCCTTCGTAGACGCTGAGGCCAACCCCACGGCCTCGCCGGGCCGATCCCTGCGGCCCTGGAACCCGGCCATGCCGGGCTGGGAGGAGCTGGACTGGAACCCCACCGGCGCGGTGCGCTGCAGCTACCTGGTCAACGTCTACGACGGGGGCGCCTGGTTCAGGGCGGAGTCCTACTGCGATCTGGACGGTGACGGCAACCAGGCCATCCTGCGCCTGAACTCCTGGAAGTCAGGTGTGTCGGGCGGCTTCGAAGACCTCTACCCCGATCGCTGGTAGTCCACGGGCGGGCCACACTCCGCCACCGGGATGCCCCCCGGAACGAGCAGGGTGATGGTCTCACGCTCTCCAGGTGCGAGCTGCTTCTCGATGTCCTCGCACAGGTCCATGGTGTCGACGGGGCTGCGGAGGCCCGGCCAGGTGGGGACCACGGAGCCGATCCAACCGCCCGGCACGCGGTGAAGCTCGGTGAGCACGCCCGAGTAGCCCAGGTCGAGGACCAGGTTGTCGCGCTGGATCACCGGGGTGGTCTCGGGCTGCAGGACGATGGCGACGGACAGCGAGATGGCGATCAGGACCCCGTAGGTGAGCCAGGACGTGGGGCGCACCACCTCGCTGGCGCTGCGTCTGCGGACGAGGTTCTTGAGGCTGAGCTTCGCGCGCGGCGCGTCGGGCTGCGCCACCCTCGGCGCGCCCTCGCGCACCTCGGGTTCGAGACCTCTGCGCAGCGCGCCGAGCTGCTGGCCCACCTGGGACAGGGTGGCGTTGACGGATGAGAGCACCGTGGCGCTGCGCGCGGGCTTGAGCTGCGACAGGAGGTGCTGCACCTCGATGCTGCCGTCGTCCTGCAGGTGGATGCCGTACTCGGCGCTGTCTGGGATGGAGGTGCGCAGCAGCTGCTGGCGCAGGGGGGCCGGCCACGATCGTGCCCCCGCACTCTGCCGGCGCGGCTGCTCTGCGAGCACGCTCTCAAGCGACTGCATCAGGGCCAGCAGGTGGAAGCTGGTGCCTCCTGCGTCGCGGCTCAGCTCTTCCTGCTCCCTGCGCTCGACGACGATGGCCTCGAGTCGTCGCTGCGCCGCCGCGTGTGAGATGCGGGCGTCGGCGACGAGTCGGCGGACCTCGGCCTCGTCGCGATCCAGGTTCGCCAGGCGCCGCTCGTGCTCCGCCTGCTGCGACTTGCCGAGAGGAGTCTGTCGCAGGCTGCTGGCCCGGGCTGATTCCAGCAGGGTGTCGAGGTCCTGCAGGCGCTGGGCCAGGCGGTGCCAGACCGCTTCGTCCACCCGCGCGATGGGGAAATAGACCTCGGGGGACGACTCCGTGGTGGGATGGAGATGGCGCGCCGAGCAGGTGTAGTAGCGCTGGAGCTCGCGCCCCAGGCTCTGCACCACGGCGGGTGCTCCACACTGCCCGCAGAATATGCGGCCCTCGCAGAGCGCGGTGAAGGGCGCGGCGAGCCGCGGGTGTTGTGGGCGGGCGCCGCCACGGACCGCCCGCCGCCAGCGGGGCTGGCGGGGTGGCAGGCTGCTGCGCTGAGCAGCCTTGGGTGGATCCAGGCCCGTGCCCATGGCCTGGGCAGGTGGTCGGGGCCGCGCGGGGTCGGCGTGGTGAGGAGGAGGCCCGACGGCTGGGTGCTCGGTTCGCGTGCTGCGGGCCGGTGCGTCCACGGCTGCCGAGACGGCGGGTGGCCCAGCCTGCTCCGCGTGGCCGGGTGCGGTGTGGATGCCGCGCTCGTCGGCCGGATCGGCGACGAAGCCGGCGGAGTCCAGCAGGATGGCCCGCGCGCCGTAGACCAGCTCGAGCACGACCTTGTGGTAGTCGGGGTCCTCGGCCTTGACGAGCAGCCCGATGCCGTGCACCCGCAGCTCGTCGAAGGTGCGAGCCTCCGCATGGGAGCGCAGCCGTACGAGGTGGGGGCGGCGCTTGGCGGGGACGCCGCGGTCGGTGCCCGGCGGCTCCTCGATGTGATCGATGAGCATGCCCGGGTGGGAGTTGCGCAGAGCTTCCAGGCCCCGCCGCTGGACCTCCATGTCGGTGCCACCCGCCTCGGAATGCGGCGCCACGACAAGCTCTACGAACCTCGGAAGGGCTGTGGTCACCGCCACCCGCCTGGACGCTGGGAGGGCGATTCTATCGGAAGCCTCGCGTCGGGAGCAAGGAATCGCCCTCGCCGGGGCTGCTGGGGGGCTCAGCGCAGGCAGCCGCCGTACAGTCGCGAGAGGATGTGGATGGAGGCCTGCAGGCAGCCTGGGCAGGCGGCCACGCGATCGCGACCCTGGGTGGCGACGGAGCTGGCCCAGATCTCGTCCAAGCTCTGCTCGCGCACATCGCCGATGGGTGTGTGGTCCACTCCGCAGATCACCACCCGGCCGTTGGGGAGCATGTAGAGGATGTCCTTGAGGGACCGGCAGCGGAAGCGCTGTGCGCCGTGTGCCAGCTCCTCCCGGAAGACATCGCCGGTGATGAGGCGGGAGACGAGGTGATCCAGGCGCGGCAGCTGCCGGCGGGTGCCCGCACGCTTGTCTCGCAGGGCGCCGAGGGCCCGGCGCGGTTCATCCAGCATGATGAAGCGCTGGGGGTCGTCCGCGGGAGAGCTGCTGCCGTCGAGGAAGGGTGTGACGTTGACCCCGGGGATCAGATCGGCGCCGTGGCTGGCGGCATAGGCCAGCATGGCGTCCGCCTCGTCGATGGAGGCGTCCGTGAGCGAGAAGTTGATGCCCAGCTGGAAACCCAGGCGCGGCTTGAGGCGGGCCAGCTCGCGCAGCGTGCGGTCGGCCCGCGCCCAGCTGCCCGGGACGCCGCGCTGCTCGTCGTGGGTGTGCTCGAGGCCGTCGACGGACACGCGCAGCTGCAACCCCGGCCAGCCCACGCGCTCCACGGCGTGCACCACCTCGTCGGTGAGGGTCCCGTTGGTGGTGAGCTGCATGATGTAGGGGTCCGCCACCCGGCGAGCTTCGGCCATGAGCTGCACCATGTCGGGGCGCACGAAGGGTTCCCCGCCCAGGAACTTGATGATGTCCAGGCTGGCCAGCTGGGGCAGCAAGCTCATCCACTGGTCGGTGGTCAGATCGTCGTGGCCGGATACCTCCCAGGCACCGCAGGCCTTGCAGCGCAGGTTGCAGCGGAAGGTGACGAGAAAGTAGCCCACGTGCGGCCGGGGGTTCCAGCCAGGGCGCAGCCGCAGCATGGTGGCGCTGGCGGCCATGTTGCTCCAGGCGCGAACCCGCCGTCGGAGCAGGCTGGATCCGGTGGTTCGTGGGCTCACAGGGTCACCAGCGAGTCTACGTTGAGCCAGCGCCGTACGAGGATCGAGGACAGCTCGCCCTGGCGCACGAGGCCGACGGTCTCCCGGGCCAGGTTCACCAGGTTGATGGCCTGGGCGAGGCCCACCAGGGGCCGCGGATCGCGATGGAAGGCGGGCTCGCGGTACAGCCTCCACACCAGCGACTGGGGGAAGAAGGGTTTGTTGAGCAGCACCATCAGGGCGAGCCAGCGCTGGTCCGCGGCCGGACGTGGGTAGGACAGCGCCACCCTGAACTGCTCGAAGGCGTGCATGGCTTCTCCCTCCACGTGCTGCGGGCCGATCCGACCCTCGCGCAGCAGGCGCCTGGCCAGGTGGGTGCGGGGGTAGATGGTGAGACCGAAGAGGTAGAGATCGAAGGGTCGCTCCAGGCTCATGAGCAGCCGGAAGAGATCGTCCTTGTCCTGCTCCGTCGAGGCGGGATCGTCCCAGATCACCTGCAGGCTGGAGCGGATGCCCAGCTTGCTGAACAGGCGCTGGGCTTCGCGCACCTGGTGGTCGGTGGTGTAGCGGTGGTACAGCTCGTGGTTGACGCGCTCCGATGCCTGGATGCCCATGCAGAGCGCCCGCAGACCGGCCTGCTTGAGCAGGAGCAGCCGGTCCTCGCGGACCAGGCGCGGGTCCACCAGCACCTCGAAAGGCAGGCCCACCCGCCCCGGCCACTTGTCGCGGAGCTCTTCGAGCCAGCCGCGGCGCATGGGGAAGACCTCGTCGTCGAAGCGCACGAAGCGCATCTTCGGGTTGAGCCCCGTGGCGTACTCCAACTCCTGGACCAGGTTCTCCACCGATCGGATGCGCCAGTCCCTGGCCAGGCCCCGGTAGAGGGGGCGCGTGACCGTGTTGGAGCAGTAGGTGCAGGTCCAGTAGGGGCAGCCGCGGCTGGCGATCAGGGAGTACTCGGGGTTGTTGATGTAGGGATCACCGCGGCTGATCCTGCGCCCCTCGATGCGGAACTTGTCTTCGCTGGAGTGGAAGTCTCGGAAGGGCAGGCTGTCGAGCTGGTCCACCAGCGGGCTCAGGTCGTTGCGCACGACGCCAGCTTCGGTCCGCGCCCAGAACGAGGGGGTCTGCTCGGGGTCGCGACCCGCGGCCCAGCGATCGAAGAACTCCACCACCTGGTTCTCCACCTCGCCCATGGCGACGTAGTCGGCCACCTCGATGCAGCGCTCGGGGAGGAAGGTGGCGTGCATGCCTCCCCAGACCACTGGGACGCCCAGGCTGGCGCGGATCCTGCGGGTGAGGGTGGACGCGATGCGGTGGAAGGCGCTGGCTCGCACCGAGAGCCCGACGATGTCGGCCCTGCGGCGCCGCAGCAGGCGCAGCAGCGTGTCTATCTCTTCTTCGCGCGGCCAGGGAAAGCGGTTGTTGCTCCAGTCTTTGAAGAAGATCTCGGTGACCGGGAAGCCGGCACGCCTCAGGACGGTGGCGACGTAACGGATCCCGTTGTTCTCGAGCGCGTAGAGGGAGATGAGGGCGATGCGGGGATGGACGCGGCTCACGGGCTCTTCGAATCCTGGGTCCACCCACGAACCTATGGGGCGAGCGTACACTCGCCAAGAGGGTTGGGTTACTCACTGCTTCCGGAGCGGGTCGGGTCGGCCCCCGCTGCGGGTTCACAGGAGGTGGCCGTGAAGCTTGCAGTCATCGGCGCCAACGGCAGGACCGGCGTCGCCGTGGTACGCGCGGCGCTCCGGGCGGGCCTGCAGGTGCTCCCCGTCGTGCGCGACGATCGCGATCTCTCGAGGCTCCTCGGTCTACCGGGTGCCGAGGACGTCCGCTTCGCGGACTTCAACTCCTCCGCGGCGGTGGCGGCCGCCATCGGCGAAGCCTCCGTGGCGGTGGCCGCCATCCAGCCCCGCTGCCTGGGACATGGCGCGCTCCGCTATCGACGCCGCGCCGCGGAGGCCATCCTGACCGCCGCCCGCGATGTCGACCTGCAGCGGCTGCTGTGGGTGAGCACCATGGGGTGCTTCCAGTGGTCCGGGCACGAGCCGAGCAAGGCGTCCTACGAGCTCGAGTTCGCTATCCGGCAAGCCAAGGGCCCCTGGGCCATCGCCAAGTTCAGCGCCTACCACGACGAGATCCTCGAGGCATACGTGGCGCCCGAGGATCGCCGCGCGGCCCTGCAGGTGCCGCGGAACGGCCACTGGGCGCCCATCTCCCGCAGCGAGGCGGGGCAGCTCGCGCTGCACTGCCTGCCTCGCGTTCCCGTCAAGCGCACCCAGTGCCTGGGTGGCCCCGAGCTGTTCACCGCGCGCCAGCTCGCCCGGCTGGTGGCGCGCTTCGTCCCTCCTCGCGGAGGTCGGCTCACCGCCCACACCGGGATCCCAGCCGGCGACCACGCCGTGCTGCTCGATGACACCCTCACCACTGTTGGCACGCTGCCCACCCAGCGGCTGGAGCCCTGGCTGCAGGCCCAGCTGTCGGGCGAACCTGCCCCGCCGCTCTCGGCGGATCCCCCCCCCGTGTACCCGCGCTCCGCCCCTGGGCACGCCGCGCTGGACGACGGAGCGACGCTGCCGCTCTGGGACGCGGCCGGGCCGGTGCTCAGGGGCGTGGTCCACCGCGCTCTCGAGCGGGATCTGCGCGCCCGCAGCCTGCCTGCAAGCCGGCTCGACTTCACCCAGGCCACCGCGCGGGCCCCCCACCTGGAGATCCACGGAGGACGTTGGTCCACCCTCCGGGGCGTGCGTGCGCTCGCCGCCGATGGGGCCGTGCTGCTGGAAGGCGAGGTGGGCTGGCTGCGCGATGAGCTGGCCGAGGAATTCCACGTCTTCTTCGGCCGGCGCATCCCCGACCACGTCTGGGACGAGCTCGACCTGGGCGTGAAGCGGAGCCTGGCGGACCTGCCGCGCTATCGCCGCGACAAGCGCATCAAGGCGCTGCTCGCCAGGTGAGCCCTACACCTGGGCCTGGGCGAGCACCCAGCGCAGCACCAGCAGCCCGCCCGCGAGGGGCAGGAGCGACAGCAGCCACCAGCCAAGCCAGTGCAGCACCAGCGCCGCGAGGACCAGGAAGAAGGC
Organism: uncultured Enterobacterales bacterium; assembly: GCA_964512185.1. Taxonomy (GTDB): domain Bacteria; phylum Myxococcota_A; class UBA796; order UBA796; family JAFGLY01; genus CAZEJJ01. The sequence continues at coordinate 22,172 of CAZEJJ010000073.1, forward strand.
CAGCACGCCCAGCTTGATGGCCAGCCAGATCATGTCGGCCAGGGCCTGGGCCACCTGGCGATGCAGCCACAGCCAGAACACCAGCCGCAGGCGCGTGGCAGCCTGCCGATCGCCCTGCTCGCTGTCGCCGGGATCCAGCCACCAGGACAGGTCTGCGCCCAGGCTGTCTCGCAGCCACGCCGCCACCAGGGAGCGCGCCTCGGGGCAGCGATGGGCTTCGTGGGGATCGAGGTCGGCTCGCCTGACCGCGGCGCGGACCTTGGCGGACAGGTCGGGGGCCATGCGCCGCGCCTGGCGCAGGTTCTCCCGCCAGGCGGCGGTGCGGGAAGGCAGCACGCCTCCCAGCAGATCCATGTTGAGCCCCTGGCTGGCTTTCTGGTGCAGCCAGCAGGTGAGGGTGTGTGGTCGCCAGCCCCGCCCTTCCATGGGTGCCAGGGCCAGCCAGGCCACGGCCGCCGAGGCCAGCGCCGCGGCGAAGGCGAGGGCGAGCAGTACGGCCGGTGCCCAGCCCATGCCGCCCCACCAGCGGGTGCCCGCCATGAGCAGCGGGCCGCCCAGCGCGATGGATGTGGCCACCAGCGCCATGATGGTGGCGCGCAGGGTGAAGGATCGCTGCAGGCCGCGCTCGTGGTCGATGAGGGCCTCGATGTGCGGCGCCCAGCAGGCCTCGCTCGTGAGGGTCGGTGGCTCTTTCATCCCGTTCCTCCTGCGCTGTCCGGCTCGTCCTCAGGTGAAACCCGTGCCTTGGCCACCGCTGCGGGAGCCGACAGGGGCATGGTATCCCGTTCCGTGTCGTCCGCGACCCGCTGGGTGGTGGCCCCGGCCAGGCAGCCGGTGGCGTCCAGGGTCTCGAGGGGAGGGAGCCAGACCCGGTTTCCGGCCATGCGCACCAGGACCTGGGCGAGGCCCCAGATGCGCAGCAGCGGGCTCTGCAGGCAGTGGGCGGACTGGACCTTGCGGCGCGGCAGGATCCATGTGCGGCGGATCCAGAAGCCGCGCCTGGCGAGGACCAGTTGGTCTGTGATGCGCCAGGCCTGCCAGCGCCAGTCGAACCAGCCAGCCAGGGCCAGCAGGGGCCAGACCACCAGCGCCAGCAGCCCCCACGGCCCGGCGATGGCCACGGTCAGCGCGACCAACAGGAAGGAGCGCACCAGCGCGCGCTGCTGGTTCCAGCCCAGCGCTCGCAGCGGCGCCGGCTGGAGATCTCCGCCCCAGGGATCGGCGTCGAGCCCCTGCAGCAGCTCAGCGCACAGGCGCGCCAGCTGGTCGCGGTCCACCATGGGGATGGTGGCTTCGGCCTGGCGGACCCCGTCGGGACCCGCGGCGAGCCCGGCGGTCTCCAGGTGGAGGGTGGCGTAGCCCATCCAGCGTCGGAAGAGGGGCTCGTCCACGCGCAGGAGCTGGATGCGCTGGCGGCGCAGCTGCACCTTTCGTCGGGTGATCAGGCCGTACTGAGCGGCGACGCGCTCGCTGCCCGCCTCGAGCCGGAAGTCGTGGAAGCGCACCAGGCTGTTGGCCACCGCCAGCAGCACCCCCAGCACAAAGGAAGCCAGCACGATCCCGAGCATGAAGCCAGGGTGGATGGTGGTATCGGGCAGGGACTGCCCCTGTCCTCCCAGCTGCTGCCACAGCTCCAGGCCCACCACCAGCAGGATCGCGAGCACACCCACACGGCGGGCTGTGAGCCCGTGGGCGACGAGCTCGGCGACTCCCAGCTGCAGCAGGGGGCGCTGCTGAGGGCTGCGCTCTGCGGGCGAGGGGGCGGGGGCCTGCTCAAGGCGCAGCGCCTCCAGTTGGCCCAGCAGCCAGAGTGCGCGAGGCTCGTCGAGGGCCGACAGCAGACCCTCGGTCTCCTCCCCGCCCGCGGTCTCGAGCCGCACCTCCACCAGCCCGGTCAGCCGGTGCAGAGGGTTGCGCACCAGCTCGCTGTTCTGGATTCGCTCGGGGCCGATGAGGCGGGCCTGTCGGTTCAACAGGCCGGATCGGATCTCCAGCCGCCCGTCGTGGATCCGGTAGCTCAGCGTGGCCCAGTGCACCACGGTGCGCACCATGGGGGCCAGGAAGAACAAGGGCAGGAAGATGAGATCGAGCCACACGAAGCCCGCCTCGGAGCCCACCAGCACCGCGATCAGCAGTGGCCAGTAGCTGCGCAGGACCCGCCAGGCCTGTGGGACCAGGTTGATCAGCGGGGACGCGATGTGCAGCCGGTGCCAGGTCCCTGGGGCCTGCTCCGCCCTGGTCGGGGGGCGCCGTTCAGAGTCCATCCTCACCCCCGCGACGGGCCAGGTCGTCGCGTAGCTGGCGAGCGGTGGCGGTGGCGAGGCCTGGGATGCCGCCGTCAGGGGCCAGGCCCGAGGCTGTGAAGACCAGCAGCCGGGACAGCCCGAAGAGACGCTCGATGGGTCCCTGGCGTGTGTCAACGTGCTGGATGCGGGAGAGGGGAATCACCGTCTGCTGGCGGAACAGCACCCCCCTGGAGATCCAGAGGTCGTGCTCTCGCACCGCGTAGCGGAAGCGGTCCCAGGACAGGGGGGGCCACACGCCCACCTGCAGCACCAGCACCAGCATGATGAGCGCCGCCGCGGCGCACATGGCAGCGATCAGCACCGCGCCGGAGCCCAGGAAGCTGGCCACGAGTCCGACGCCCAGCAGGATGATGGGGAGGAAGACGGTGGCCAGGTTGACCAGGGCCTGCAGGCGCCAGAGGTTCACGGCTCTGGGATCTAGGGAGCGCTGCTCCGCCAGGGGTGGAGGCTGGTGCGCGGTGTGGGGTTCACCGGTCACGGGGTGGCCTTGGACTGCTGGCGCACCCGCTCGAAGATCAGGATGCCGGCGCTGACGCTCAGGTTGAGGGACTGCAGGCCGCCCTGGATGGGGATGGCCACGATGCCGTCGCAGCGCTTGCGCAGGGCGGAGGTGAGGCCCTTGTCCTCACCACCGAGGACCAGGGCGACGGGGCCATCGAGGTGCTCCTGCCAGTAGGGCACGCCGCTGGAGTCGGCGCCCAGGATGCGCACACCCCGTCGCCGAAGCTGCGCCAGGCAGGAGGAGAGGCCCTCTCGGATCACCGGCACCTCTTCGGCGGCGCCCATGGCCACCCTCTGTACGACCGCGTTGACGCCCTTGCCGCGTACCCTCGGCACCACCACGGCGTCGACCCCCGCCCCCAGGGCGCTGCGCAGCACCGCGCCGAGGTTGTGCTCGTACCGAGGCTCGTCCACCAGCAGCAGGAAGGGCGGCTTCTCTCGCTGCTCGAGCTGGTCGAGCAGGGCAGAGAAGGTGGGCGGGGACAGCGCCTCGGCCCAGGCTATGATGCCGTTGTGCACGCCTGTTTCGCTGATCTGATCGAGGGCCTGGCGGGGCACCCGGTCCACCGGGACGCGGCGTGCGCGGGCGGACTGCAGCAAGCGCTCGAGCTTGGGATGGCGGCGAGCCCTCTCGTCCACCAGCACCCGCAGCACCCGGCGGCGATTGCGAAGCAGGCACTCCAGCACCGGGTTGCGCCCCTCCAGCTGGTCGCTGCCCCCCGGCCGTGGAGCGAGCGCGGCTGTGGTGGGCTCCCGGCGTCGGCCTGGGCGTGTGCGGCGTGTCATGAGGGCTCCTGGCGCTTGCGCGACTTGCTAGCCCGTCCTGGGCCGCGCCGCTCGCCAGGGCGTCGCTCCCAGCCCCCCCGAGCATGCCCTGGCGGCACCAGCTTGCCCTGGCCATGCCCGATGAGATCCCCGCGCCCCCAGGCCGACAGGGCCTCCCTCACGGCGGGGGCCTGCTCGCGCATCCAGTAGAGCAGCAGGGCCCGGTGGCGCGCGCGCTCTCTGTGGCTGCGTGCCACGGGCACAGGACGAGACGTGGCGGGATCGACGCCGCTGTGGAACATGGCGGTGGCCATGGTGCCTGGGGTGGGCAGGAACAGCTGCACCTGGCGGGGGCGGAGGCCCTGGGACTTGAGCCAGAGGGCCAGCTCGATGGCCTCGTCGGGGCCCGAGCCGGGGTGCCCCGCCAGCAGGTAGGGCATGAGCTGGGAGGGCTTGTCGAGGGCCTCGCAGGCCTGGGAGAACATGGTGGCGAAGCGCTCGTAGGCCTCGATGGGCGGCTTGCGCATGAGCTCGAGCACCGCAGGCACGCTGTGCTCCGGGGCCACGGTGAGGCGGCCGGAGACGTGCCGCGCAGCCAGCCGGCGGACGAACCCGGGATCCTCCAGCAACAGCTCGTGGCGCAGCCCCGAGCCCACGAACACGTGGCGCACTCCCTGCACGCGGGTCAGGGCGTCCAGCAGGCGGATGTAGGCCTGGGCGTCGCCGAGGAAGCGCTGGCAGCGGCGCGGATGCAGGCAGCTGGGGCGGCGGCAGCGCTCCCGGGCCGAGCTGGAAGCACAGGCCAGGCCATAGAGGTTCGCCGTGGCGCCCCCCACATCTGTGATGGTGCCTCGGAATCCGGGATGCTTCGCCAGCGCCCGGGCCTCGCGCAGGATCGAGGCCTGGGAGCGCGACACCACGTGGCGACCCTGGTGCAGGGCGATGGCGCAGAACGCGCAGCCACCGCCGCAGCCCCGAGTGACCGCGAGGCTGGCCTGCACCGACGCGAAGGCGGGCACCGGGTCCTGGTAGCAGGGGTGTGGGGCGCGCGCGAAGGGCAGCTCGTGCAGGCGGTCCAGCTGCTGGCTGTCGAGGGGCTCAGCGGGTGGATTGCACCACACGGCCCGGCCACCGTGGCGCTGGAGCAGAGGACGGGCGCTGGTGGGCTCGGCCTGCTGGTGGGCCAGCAGGGTGGCCCGGGCCAGGGCCCGTGGGTTGGCCCGGATGTCAGCGAGAGCGGGCAGCTCGATGGGCTCCTGGTGGGGCGGCTCTTCGGTGGCGCCGATGGGGAAGGCCACCCCGGGGATGTCGCGGCAGCCCTGGACGCCGGCTCCGGCGTCCAGGCGCCGGGCGATGGCCAGCGCGGCGCTCTCCCCCATGCCGAAGACGAGCAGGTCGGCCTTGGCGTCCAGCAAGATGGACCCGCGCACCTTGGCCTGCTGGAAGTCATAGTGGGCCAGCCGGCGCAGGCTGGCCTCGACGCCGCCCAGCACCACCGGCACGCCCGGGCAGGCCTGCCGGATGCGCGCCGTGTAGGCGATGGAGGCCCGCATGGGGCGCAGACCCGCGCGCCCTGCAGGCGAGTAGGCGTCGTCGTTGCGTCGCTTGCCCGCCGAGGTGTAGCCGTTGACCACCGAGTCCAGGTTGCCCGCGGTGACACCGAAGAAGAGCCGTGGGCGGCCCAGCACCTGGAATCCTCCGGGTGAGTCCCAGGCTGGCTGCGCGATGATGCCCACCGAGAACCCGTGGGCCTCGAGCCAGCGCCCGATGACCGCGGCTCCGAACGAGGGATCGTCCACGTAGGCGTCGCCGCTGACCAGCACCACGTCCAGCGGCCCCCCTGCCTCGGCGAGGCTGGTGGGGAGGAAGGCCGGCATGGGTGGTGGGGCTCCTAGAGCAGCTTGGCGGCGATCTCTGCCAGCTCAGAGCGCTCGCCCTTGCGCAGGGTCACGTGGCCGGCCAGGCCCTGGCCCTTGAAGTGCTCCACCACGTAGGTGAGGCCGTTGCTGGTGGCGTCCACATAGGGGTTGTCGATCTGGTAGGGATCGCCCGTGAGCACCACCTTGGTGCCGTCGCCGGCTCGGGTGATGACCGTCTTGACCTCGTGGGGGGTGAGGTTCTGGGCCTCGTCGATGATCAGGAACTGCCGCGGGATAGAGCGGCCGCGGATGTAGGTGAGGGGCTCCACCTCGATGATCTTCTGGTCCAGGAGCGGCTGGTAGCTGGGCGTGCCGTGGCGGGGCTTGGCGCCGTCCTCGCCGTTGAGCAACAGCTCCAGGTTGTCGAAGATGGGCTTCATCCAGGGATTGAGCTTCTCGCTGATGTCACCGGGGAGGAACCCCATGTCGCGGCCGAGGGGGAAGATGGGCCGCGCCACCACCAGACGGCGGTAGGCGCCGTCGTCCGCCACCTTCTGGAGGCCGCAGGCGATGGCCAGCAGGGTCTTGCCGGTGCCGGCGATGCCATCGAGGGTGACCAGCTGCACCGAGTCGTCCAGCAGCAGCTCCAGCGCGAAGATCTGTTCCTTGTTGCGGGGATAGATGCCCCACACCGAGTCCTTCTGCCGCTGGACGCGGATCAGGCGCTGCTGGCGGGCATCGTAGCGCGCCATGGCGCTCTGGTTGTCGCTGCGGTTCTCGGCGCGCAGGATCAGGAACTGGTTGGCGTACAGCGGGGCTTCCAGCTGCTCTTCAGCGGACGGTCTGTCCTCGTAGGGCACCCAGCCGCGCTGGTAGAGGTCCTGGATGGTCTTCTCAGGCACATCTCGCTGGACAACGCCGGTGTAGTGCTCGTCGACCCGGATGTGAGCGTGGGCGTAGTCCTCGGCGCGGATGCCCAGGGCGTCGGCCTTCAGGCGCATGTTCACATCGCGCGTGACGAAGATCACGGTGTCGATGGGGCGCTTCTTGGCCAGGCGCAGCACCGTGGCGAGGATGCGGTTGTCGTTGGTGTCTGGCTCGAAGTTGGTGGGGAGCTGATCGCTGTCCAGGCCCAGATCCACCCAGATGTTGCCGCCTCCCGGAAGGGGCACGCCCTTGCTGAGGCTGCCGTGTGAGCGCAGCCGGTCGAGGGTGCGCGACACGAAGCGCGCGTTGCGCCCCGTCTCGTTCAGATCGCGCTTGAAGCGGTCGATCTCCTCGATGACCGTGATGGGGAGCACCAGCTCGTGCTCCTCGAAGACCTGCAGAGCGCTGGGATCGTACAGCAGCACGTTGGTGTCGAGTACATAGGTGCGGCGCTGCTTCGCAGTGGGAGGCTGGGGTTCGCTCAAGGCGACCTCTCGTTCGTGGAGGGGGGGGGACAGGGCCGTGGAGGTGCCTGTCAGCGCACGCTGATCGTGAAGTCCTGCATCCCACCCGACGGGGGATCGGATGAACGGCGCGCGTAGTCGATCTCGGGGTCGTGCATGCGGATCACGCCAGCGTCGTTCTGCCCGGTGCCCAGGTACACGTGGAGGACGCCCCCCGAGGGCTGTGGACCCGGGAGGGCGGAGAAGGTGATGTCGTTCAGCCCGCTGGCGAGCCACGGTGCCAGGTCCAGGATGAGCTGGGGCTCGCCGGAGCTGATGCGGCGCACCAGGGCGCCGTTGATGAACAGCTCGATGCTGTGGCCCGAGGAGCGCTGATCCTCGGTGACCAGCCACCAGACTCCCCGTGGCACGGCGCTGGGGGAGGGGCCGGTGTTGGGGGGGGTCACCGGGACCGGGTCGAGGGAGCGCACGACGTACTGCGGGGCATCGATGTGCACGTCGCCCTCGGCGTCGATGCGGATGTCGGCGTCCTTGAATTCCTGGTCCCGCAGGCCATTGGCCAGCACGCCGTTGACGTACAGATCGCCCGCGGTGGCGATCCCGGTCAGCAGCAAGGCCAGGGCGAGCACGCTGTTCAGTCCCCGCCGGTGTTGAGGCGCCTGCGGATCTCCTTGCCCGCCCGGAAGATGGGCAGGATCTTGGAGACCACGCGGATCGGAGCCCTCGTGCGCGGGTTGCGGCCCTGGTAGCCTTCGTACTGCCGCGCTTGCAGGGTACCCAGGCCACGGATCTCCACCCTGCGCTGCTGGGACAGGGCTTCTGTCATCTGCTGGAACACCAGGTTGACCACGCGGCTGGCCACGGCATTGGGCACGTTCGCTCTGGCGGACAGGACGCGGATGAGCTGGCTCTTGGTCATGGGTGGGATCCCGCTTCGTGATCGGAGGCAGTCCAGGCTGGCCCCGAGCCGGGACCCATTATGCCCTGTTCATGGGGGGGGCAAGGCCAGCCTCCCGCGCCAACGCCCGGATCACGGCGTCGGCGACCCCGGCGGCGGCCCGCTCGGGTGGCGTGGCCCCGGCCGCATTGAGCCGCTCCAGGCTGGTCACCTCGCCATCGGTGATGCCACAGGGCACGATGAGGCCGTAGGGCGCCAGGTCCAGGGTGAGGTTCAGGGCGAAGCCGTGCATGGACACGCCGCGCCTGAAGTGCAGCCCCAGCGCCGCGATCTTGGCCTGCTGCACCCAGACCCCCGGGTACTCCGGGCGGCGGCGCGCCTGCAGCCCCCGGGTCCCGAGCCAGTCCATCAAGCCCCGCTCCAGCGCGCGCACGGTCCGCCTGGGACCCAGGCCCAGGGCCGCCATGTCGCAGATGAGGTAGCCCACCAGCTGACCCGGCCCGTGGTAGGTGGCCAGCCCGCCACGCTCGGTGCGCAGCCAGTCGATGCCGAGCCTGGACAGGTGCTCCGCCGCTGCCGCGGGGGTGGTGCTGCGGCGCCCCTCGGTGACCACCGGCGGGTGCTCCAGCAGCCACAACACCGGGCCCACGGAGCCTGCGATCAGGCTCTCGCGGTGGCTGCGCTGCCGCTCCAGGGCCTGGCGATAGGGCACCCTGCCCAGCCAGGACCAGCGTGGCAGTGCGGCTCTGCCATGTGGGGAAGCCCCGGAATCCGTGCTCACGGGTCGAGCACCAGCACCACCCGCGCCTGCTCCATGAGCAGGGCATCGGAGGCGGTGGCGGTGAAGCGGATGGCGTCGTCGGGGGTGAGCACCAGGTCGACCCGCTCGCTCACCGAGCCGGCCCGCAGCAGCAGGGGGCTCGCGCCGCAGCGCTCCACCGCGCGCGGGTCTGCGGGATCGGTCACGTACACCACGGGCGTGCTCTCGCGCGCCACCGCTTCGTGGACGCGGCTGGCGGCGTAGAGCTCTTCGCCTGCGGGGCTGAGCAGCCGTGGGGCCAGGGCGGCCTGGGCGTCGAGCCCGCGTGCGTCCACCAGGACGCCGGTGAAGCGGGAACGCGGTGACGGCTCGGAGGGCTCGCGCGACGCACGCGCATAGAGGACGGGCGCCAGCCAGCTGGCCAGATCCAGCTCGGCATCGATCTCGACCCGGCCCGTGCTGAAGTAGCGGGTCTCGGTGACGTGCCAGGACGAGCTCTGCCTGTCGAGGTGCTTGCCCAGGCGGGTCTCGGACTCGATGATGTCGAGCACGCTGGACTCGGCGTCGATGCGTACGCGACCTGCCGCCACCAGCATGCGCGGCCCTAGCGCCGCGCGCGCCTGCTGTTCCACCACCTCGAGCTGTGACCTGGCTCCGGGTAGGGGCTGCGCCGCCTCGCTGAGGACCAGCACCATGTGGGTCCAGTCCACCTCGGCGTCGCCAACGCGGGTGACCACCGAGGGGAAGGCCACGGCCGGGTCCTGCGCAGGGGCCGCGGCCACGAGGAGGAGCGCGAGGGTGGTTGCCGCGGGGTTCGCCATGGCGGGTTGGCTCCGCTGGGGGCCGTCATGCGCGGCCCTTGTGGGCCCCCCATGGGTTGGGGAGCGTGCCTGCGAATTCTAGGAGCGCTCGGGAAAGAGGCGGCAAGCCTGCCGCCGGTTCATGTCGTAGCGAGAGCCTCCAGCGCCGTAGCGACAATGCGAAGCATTGGGGCGGAAGCCGCCGCCGCAGGCGGTGGACCGTACGGACGGGTTCTGCGCAGTAGCGACCGGCGGAGGCGTGTTTTCAACACGCTGACAGTCGGGCGCTGCAAGCAGGACGCGTCGCAGTAGGCACTGGTGGGTCGCAGTAGACATGAGCTTTCCCGAGGGCTCCTAGCCCGCTGGACGCCACGCTGCCGGTGGCTAGCTGAAGCGGACCACGTCGGGCCGGCCGAAGAGGGCTTCGAGCTCCGTGCGCAGCACGTCGTCGGCGGCCACTCCGCGGTCGGGCGGGAAGCTCATGAGCACCTCGGCGCGCCCCTTGTAGGCCAGGCAGACGCGGCCTGCGCAGCTGCCGGGGTAGCGCATGATCAGCGCCACCAGGGCGTCGAGACGGCGCTTGTCGAGCTCGTCGGTGCGCAGGTGCACGCTCACCTCGCGCGTGGCGCGCCCCAGCACGTCCGAGGCCAGCTCGGCGCTCTGGGCGCGCACGCTGAGGGGCGCGTTCTCGCCTCGGCGCTCCAGCCGGCCACGCACCAGCACCGGCTGCTCCGACTGCAACACCTCGCGGGACTGCACCCAGGCTTCGGAGAAGAAGGTGCAGTCCGCCGTGCCCGTGGGGTCGGAGAGGGTGACGAAGGCCATGCGCGCGCCCTTCTTGGAGCGGATGGTGCGCACCTCGGACACCACCCCGGCCAGCACCACCTCGGGCCCCCTGCGGCGCTGCTTGCCGAAGCCGCTCCCCGAGCTGGAGGCGAAGGCGTCCACCTTGTCGAGGGTGCAGGACACGTGTCGTGCCAGGTCTTGCATGTAGGGGACGAGGGGGTGCCCCGAGAGGTAGAAGCCCAGGGCTTCTTTTTCGAAGGCCAGGCGCTGGCCGGTGGGCCACTCTCCCAGCTGGGGGAAGCGATAGGCGGGTGGAGGGGCGAGGGCGCCACCGAACAGGCTGGCCTGGCCGCTGGCGCGGGTCTCCTGGGCCTGCTGCGCCACCTTCATGGCTCCGTCGATACCGGCGACCAGCGCCGCCCGCGCCAGGCCGGTCCAGTCGAAGGCGCCGGCCTTGACCAGGTGCTCCACCACGCGCTTGTTGAGCCGGGCCAGGTCCACCGAGTCCAGGAAGTGGGACAGGTCGCGGAAGCTGCCGCCCTGCTCCTGGCGGGCCTGCAGGACGGCCTCGACCGCGGCGGTGCCCACGTTCTTGACGGCGGCCAGGCCGTAGCGGATGGTGCGCCGTTCGTCGGCGGGCACGTCGAAGCCCACCTGGCCTTCGTTGATGTCGGGCGGCAGGATGCGCAGGCCGGCTCGCTTGCAGTCGCGGATGTAGAGCAGGACCTTGTCGGAGTTGTCGGCCTCGATGGACATCAGCGCCGCCATGAACTCGGCGCGGTGGTGCGCCTTGAGCCAGGCGGTCTGGTAGGAGATCAGGCCGTAGGCGGCGGAGTGGCTCTTGTTGAAGCCGTAGCCGGCGAACTTGGCCAGCAGGTCGAAGATGCGGCTGGCGGTGTGCTCGTCGATGTCGTTGTCGCGCGCGCCTTCCATGAAGCGGAGGCGCTGCTTGTCCATCTCGGACTTCTTTTTCTTGCCCATGGCCCGCCGCAGCAGGTCGGCTTCGCCCAGGCTGTAGCCGGACAGCAGCTGGGCCACCTGCATCACCTGCTCCTGGTACAGCACCACCCCGTAGGTGGGCTTCAGGATGGGCTCGAGCTGGGGCAGGGGGTACTCGATCTCCTTCCTGCCGTGCTTGCGGTCCACGAAGTCGTCCACCATGCCGGAGCCCAGGGGGCCGGGGCGGTACAGGGCGATGAGGGCCACGGCTTCTTCGATGGACTGGGGCTGCAGGCGCTTGAGCAGCTTCTGCATGCCGTCGGACTCCACCTGGAACACGCCGAGGGAGTCGCCGGCGGAGAGCAGCCGGTAGGTGGCGGCGTCGTCCAGCGGGATGCGCGAGATGTCGATGGCCTCGCCGGTGTTGCGCTGCACCATGGCCACGCTGTCGCGCACCTGGTCCAGGGTCTTGAGGCCCAGGAAGTCGAACTTGATCAGGCCGACGCTCTCGGCGGCCTTCATCTCGTACTGGACCACGGGGCCGCCGTCGGCGCCGTCGCGGTACAGCGGCGCGTACTGCACCAGGGGCTTGTCGGCGATGACCACGCCCGCGGCGTGCACGCCCGTCTGGCGGGTCATGCCTTCGATGCGGCGGGCCAGGTTGACCACGCGCCGCACCCGCGGATCGCCTTCGGCCACCTCGCGGAAGGCGGGCTCCTCGAGGGCCTCGGCCACGGTGATGTTCAGCTCGTTGGGGACCAGCTTGGCGATGCGATCGGCGTCGTTGAAGGTGAGGCTGGCCACCCGGGCGACATCGCGGATGGCGAGCTTGGCCTTGAGCTTGCCGTAGGTGATGATCTGGCTGACCAGCTCGCTGCCGTACTTTTCGCGCACGTGCTCGATGGCCTCTTCGCGGCGGTCCTGGCAGAAGTCGACGTCGATGTCCGGCATGGACACGCGCTCGGGATTGAGGAAGCGCTCGAAGAGCAGCGTGAAGCGGATGGGATCCACGTCGGTGATGCGCATGGCCCAGGCCACCAGGCTGCCGGCGGCGCTGCCGCGGCCAGGCCCAACTGGGATGGCGTTGTCCTTGGCCCAGTTGATGAATTCGGCCACGATGAGCAGGTAGGCCGGGAACCGCATGCGGATGATGATGCCCAGCTCGCGCTCGAGGCGCTGCCGGTAGATGGCGTGCTCGGACTCGGGGATCTCCGCCAGGCGCAGCTGCAGCCCGCGGATGGCGTACCAGCGGAAGTAGCCGTTGAGGTTGCCCGCGCCTTCGGCCTTGTCGGGCACGGTCTGTTCGGGGGATGGGAGGCCGAAGTCCCTGGGGGGCGGGAAGGCGCGGTAGAAGTAGGCCCAGTTCTGGTGGGTGTCGGCGTCGGGGGCAGGGTCGGGCGGCGTGGTGGCTGGAAAGTGGTATTCGCCGAAGCTGTACTCGAAGGAGCAGGCGGCCGCGATGGCGGCGCTGCGCTCGATGGCGTCGTGATCGGCGGGAAAGATGGCCCGCAGCTCGTCTTCGCTCTTGAGGTAGGCCTGGTCGGTGGGGGATGAGTGGCGGTCTGGGCCGTCTAGGGCTTCGGCGTGGCCGATGGCGTGCAGCACCTGCTGGGTGACCACGTCCTGGGGGTGCAGGTAGTGCACCGGGTTGGTGACCACGGTGGCCAGGCCTCGTTCGGTGGCCAGCTGGCGTGCCAGGTGGTTGATCTCCGCCTGGTGGGGCAGGCCGAAGTCCTGCAGCTCCAGGAAGAGATGGTCAGGATCGAAGAGCTGCTGCAGGGCCTGGATGTTCTGGGCCGCGCGCTCGGGGCGACCTCGCACCACGGGGCGCCCCACCGGGCCCTTGATGCCGCTGGTGAGCACCACGAGGCCCTGCCTGTGCCGCTCCAGCAGCTCCAGGTCGATGCGCGGGCGGAAGTACATGCCCTCGAAGATGGCGGTGGTGATGAGCTGGCAGAGGTTGGTGTAGCCGGTGGCGTCCTGCACCAGCAGCACCAGGGAGTAGCCGGCCTGCAGCCCGCGAGGATCGCGGTGTGCGATGCCCTTGGGCTGCAGGGTGACCTCGGTGCCGATGACCGGGTGCAGGCCTGCGCCGCGCGCCGCCTTGAAGAATTCCACCGCGCCGTACAGGTTGCAGCGGTCGGTGAGGGCGATGGCCTGCTGCCCGAGCTCTGCCGCCCTGGTCACCGCAGCGGTGGGGGAGAGGGCGCCGTCGAGCAGCGTGTACTGGCTGTGCACGTGGAGGTGGGCGAAGGCCATGGAGGACAGGGGGTTGGAGGAGGAGGGTACATAGCCCGACCCGCAGTGTATCGGGCCGGTCTTTGCGGACAGTCTCTGTCCGCGTCTGTGTGACCTTCCATGCATATCCCCCCAGGTCTCTTCGGAGACATCATGGGAGG
>CAZEJJ010000074.1:0-35135 GCA_964512185.1 uncultured Enterobacterales bacterium
GGGGGGGGGGGGGGGGGGGGCCGGGGGGGGGGGGGGGGGGGGGGGGGGGGGGGGGCCCTGGACGCTCCTGCCCACCCCTTTCCGACAGCTCCCGCGTCGGAACACGGGCCACGGTGACCGTCCTGTCGATGAAGCCCCGGGGGAGGTAGCGGGGGGGCGGATGACGGCGGTCCGCCCGGCGAGGTCATCAGGAACAACCGCTCGTGGCTCCGCAGTTGAAGCACTTGTAGCAGGATCCTGACCGCATCATGATGCTGCCGCACTCATGGCAGGGCGGTGCATCGGCCTGGTTGACGAAGCTGCTGGCGGGGGCCGCCAGCTCCGCTTCCCGGGCTGACGGCGTCTCCACGTGAGCGCTGGCTGAAGGCGCCACGGGGGCCGCGTCGCGGGCGGGGATGCTGCTGCGGTTGGTGATGGATCCACCGGCTTCGGCTGCACGATCGACGGCCGGGCTGGTCTGACCCTTGAGGAAACGAAGCTCGAGCCAGCGGAAGATGTAGTCCAGGATGGACTTGGCGATGGGGATCTCGGGATTGCCGGTGAAGCCGCTGGGCTCGAAGCGGGTGTGGGTGAACTTGTCGCACAGGACGCGGGGGGGCACGCCGTACTGCAGGGCCATGGAGACCGAGGTGGCGAAACCGTCCATGAGGCCGGAGACCACCGATCCTTCCTTGGCCATGACGATGAACAGCTCGCCGGGAGTGCAGTCCTTGTACAGGCCCACCGTGACGTAGCCCTCGTGGCCAGCCACGTTGAACTTGTGGGTGATGGCGTTGCGCTCGTCGGGCAGCTTGCGCCGCACAGGCCGGTATTCCACCCTGACCTCAGGCTCGGTGGCCGGTGCTGCAGCGGGCTGTTCAGCCTGGGCTGTGGTGGCCTTCTCCTTGTCGTTGGTCTCGCTGGTGGAGAGGGGCTGGCTGCGCTTGGAGCCGTCGCGGTAGATGGTGATGGACTTGAGGCCCAGGCGCCAGGCCTCCATGTAGACCTCGGCGATGTCTTCGGGCGTGTAGTGCTCGGGCAGGTTGACGGTCTTTGAGATGGCGCCCGAGATGTAGGGTTGCACCGTCGCCATCATGCGCACGTGGCCCATGGGCTCTATGCTGCGCTCTCCGTTGCGGGCCTTGAAGGCGCAGTCGAACACCGGCAGGTGCTCGTCGCGCAGATGGGGGGCGCCCTCGATGGTCTCGTGCTCCACCAGGTGGCTCTTGATCTCCGCGAGCTGCTCGGGGGTGTAGCCCAGCTTGTCGAGCGCGGTCTCCACCGTGCCGTTGACGATCTTCATCATGCCGCCGCCCACGAGCTTCTTGTACTTGACCAGGGCGAATTCGGGCTCGATGCCGGTGGTGTCGCAGTCCATCATGAAGCCGATGGTGCCGGTGGGCGCCAGGGCGCTCACCTGGCCATTGCGGAAGCCATGCTGGCGGCCCTGTTCCTCGGCCTCGGTCCAGCAGCTGCGTGCGGTCTCCACCAGCTTGGTGGGGAGCTTGGAGTCGGGCAGGGCGTCGGCCGCGGCGCGGTGCTTGGCGATGACCCGCATCATCTGATCGGTGTTGCGGCGGAAGCCAGCGAAGGGGCCGCGCTCTTCGGCGATGCGCGCCGACCAGCCGTAGGCGGTGCCGCACATCAGTGACGTGATGGCTCCAGCGTAGGCCTGCCCCTCGGGGGAGTCGTAGGGCAGGCCGCGGGCCATGAGCAGGGAACCCAGGTTGGCGTAGCCCAGCCCCAGGGGTCGGTAGTAGCGCGAATTCAGCTTGATCTTCTCGGTGGGGTAGCTGCTGCGGTCGACGATGATCTCCTGGGCCGTGACGGACAGCCGTACGGCAGCCTGGAAGCGTTCCACGTCGAGCTCGCCGTCGGGCTGCAGAAAGCGCAGCAGGTTCAGCGAGGCCAGGTTGCAGGCCGAGTCATCGACGAACATGTACTCGGAGCAGGGGTTGGAGGCGTTGATCCGCGATGAGTTGATCACCGGGTTCCAGTCGTTGATGGTGGTGTCGTACTGGATGCCCGGATCGCCGCAGAGCCAGGCCGCCTGCGCCATCTCGTTGAGCACGTCGCGGGCGGCGTAGGTGTTGGTGATCTTGCCCTCCACCACCGTGCGGGTGTGCCACTCGCCGTCTTCCTCGCAGGCGCGCATGAAGTCGTCGGTGACCCGCACCGAGTTGTTGGAGTTCTGGAAGGACACCGAGTCGTAGGCGCCTCCGCTGACATTGAACGCGCCGTCGTAGCCGGCGTCGATCAGGGCCCAGGCCTTGCGCTCCTCGTCGGCCTTGCAGTGGATGAACTCCATGACGTCGGGGTGGGAGATGTTGAGGATGACCATCTTTGCCGCGCGCCGCGTGGCGCCGCCGCTCTTGATCACACCGGCGAAGGCATCGAAGCCGCGCATGAAGCTGACGGGACCGCTGGCGGTGCCGCCGGTGCTCAGCTTCTCGGAGCTGGCTCGCAGGGCGCTGAGGTTGCTGCCCGCGCCGGAGCCCCACTTGAAGAGCATGCCTTCGGTCTTGGCCAGGTCGAGGATGCTCTCCATGGTGTCGGAGACCGAGTTGATGAAGCAGGCGGAGCACTGGGGTTCGTCCACATGGCCCACGTTGAACCACACCGGGCTGTTGAAGCTCAGGTGCTGGTGCAGGCAGAGCCAAGCCAGATCGTTGCGGAAGGCCTCGGCGGAGCTCTCGTCGGCGAAGTAGCCGTCTTCTCTACCCCAGCCCGTGACAGTGTTGACCACGCGCTCGATCACCTGGCGGATGGAGATCTCGCGGGCGGCCGTGCCCTGGTGGCCCCGGAAGTACTTGGAGGAGACCACGTTGGTGGCGGTCTGGCTCCAGCTGGCCGGCACCTCCACCTTGTCCTGCTCGAACACCACCCGACCCGTGGGACCGGCGATGCGAGCGCTGCGTGTCTCCCAGGTCGTGGTGGCCCAGGGACTGAGCCCGTCGGGGCAGAAGGTGGGGAAGAAGGTGAGGCCCCTCTCGAGGGTGTCGGGGGAGCTGTCGAGGGAACGGCGAGCGGTCTTGGGGAAGGGGGCGACCGGGCCTGGGGAGGTGTCCATGTGGGGGGCTCCAGCGAGCGTGCGATGTCGTGATCGAAGGTTGAGCGTCCCGCCAGGAGGCGAGGCCGTGGGGCCGCCCGGGTCAAGTTTCGTTTTTTTAGGTTTTGACCGGGATGACGGGGCTGCCATCCCGTGCTCACAAGGGCCTCGAATACCCTTCCGTTGGACATCTCGTCAAGTGTCGCAGACACAATATGTTGGGGTTGGCGGGCGGCCTGTCCCCAAGATGTTGTGGAGGCCCGCCCTGTGGAAAACCACCAGGAGGCCGAACAAGTCCGCGTTGTCAGGTAGATATCGGCGATTTCGGGATGTGGAAAACCCTTGGGACAAGCTGGGGCCCTTCTGGGGGGAGGCGGGGTTTCCCACGTGCGTTGGAAGGTCTCGGAACACCTGTGGAAAAGCAATATGGGAATGCAGGTGGAAAGGCGAGAATGGGCGTGCCTGCCCACATCGCCCGCCATGAAACCGGGGCTGAGCCAGCTTTTTCCACGAGGAGCGCGTGGTTCAGGGGCTCGTGGCGCGTTCGCCCCACCCCGCAGCGGGCAGGCGCTGACCTGCGTGGCCTGACGGCGGGGCTGCCCCCGCGGACCCCTACTCGCCGCCGCCTCCGCCCGAGGAGGTGTTGCTGTGCGCTGACTCGCCGTCGAGACCCGAGGGGTTGCCCGCCACGCTAGAGTAGAGCGAGTCGTTGAAGTCGAGCCGGACCATGCCGGCGCGTGAGATCTTGACCTGGTAGATCTCCGTGTTGCCCTTGGCGTAGGCCTGCTTGTTGACGAATTCCACGGTGATGTAGCCTTCGGTGTCGAAGTCACCGTTGGGGTTGACCACGAAGCCTCGCGGGCCCACCACGATGCAGTCGGAGTTGGAGGTGCCCGGGTAGCTGGGACCGCTGATGGTGGCCCAGGCGTTGAGGGACACGTCGGCGAGCTCCTGCGCTCCGTCCTCACCGAAGTCCACCAGGCCCTCGGTGGTGTCATCGTCGCTGCCGTCGCTCATGCGGTCGCCTGGGGCCCACTCCCAGCTGGTGCTCTCGACGGAGCGGTTGCCCACCTGGGTGGCGTACTCACCCACGTTGCCCGCCTCCGCATCGGAGAGGGAGGAGTCGTAGTCCAGCAGGCAGACCCGGTGCTCCCGGGTGAGGGTGGCCGCCATGCCCCGGATGCTGGTGAAGTTCATGGCGAAGTCGCGCGCCCCCTGGTAGGCCCGGTAGCGCGGCAGGAGGTCGGACATCATGGCCCAGCCGGTGGCGGACAGCACGGCGATGATGGCCACCGTGATCATGAGCTCGACGAGGGTGAAGCCCTTGCGGTGGAGCTGTCGCATGATCCTCTCGCTGCTGCGGTCCGATCCACGATAGCACGGAGTGCACGGAACCCGCGCCATCGCTTCGAGCCGTGTTGACATGGCCTCCCCCATGCGCTAGAGGCGCTGCGCTTTCTACCCTGGGCCTTCTGGGGCCACCCGGAAGGGCCACAGCGCAGCGGGCACCCACCAGCTGGGTCCCGCCAGCAGGCCCCCCAGGGGGTTGATCACTCTTCGTACCCATCGGGAGCGAACCATGGCCCGTCAACGTGGACCCCGGCTCAAGAAGTGCCGTGCAGTCGGCGTCATCCTGCCCGGACTCACCACCAAGACCGCCCTCGACCGGCCGTACCCGCCGGGCGCCCACGGTGCCCGCCGGCGCGGCAAGATGTCGGACTACAAGGTCCGCCTGATCGAGAAGCAGAAGATGCGCTGGCACTATGGCCTGCTGGAGAAGCAGTTCCGCCGCTACGTGCGCCGCGCCAACAACATGCGCGGTCCTTCCGGCGCCAACCTGGTGCGCCTGCTGGAGAGTCGCCTCGACAGCATCGTCTGGCGCATGGGTCTGGCCCCCACCATCCCGGCTGCTCGCCAGCTGGTCACCCACCGTCACATCACCGTGAACGGTCGACGGGTGGACCGCCCCAGCTTCCAGGTCAGCCCCGGCATGGAGATCGCGGTGATCGAGAAGAGCCTCAGCCGGCCCTTCGTCCAGGAAGCCCTCGAGCGCGCCACCACCCGCGTGCGCCCCGACTACCTCGAGTTCGATCCGGCCAAGGCTGCGGGCAAGATGGTGGCCCTGCCGGCGTCCGACGATCTGCCCTTCGCCTGCAACACCCAGGCGATCATCGAGTTCTACTCGCAGACCCTGTAGGACCCCGTCGAGCTTCGACGACCCGGGCCCCGGTCCGGGTCGTCGTGCGTCTGGGCCAAGAGAAAGCCGCCCGGGAGGGCGGCTGGATGCGGCGGTCGGAACAGGGGTGCGGCTAGCGCACTTCCTTGTGCACCGTGTGCTTGCGCTCGAACTTGCAGTACTTGGACAGCTCGAGGCGCTTGGGGTGCTTCTTCTTGTTCTTCTTGATGGAGTAGCGGCTCACGCCAGGCACGCCGCTCTGGCGGCAGGTGGTGCACTCCAGGTGCACAGTGACAGAACCGGCTCCGCCTTTCTTGGCCATGATAAATCTCCGGGCGGGGCTTGAAGCAGCGGCCGTCGCGAGCGACGCACGGCGGGTATGCCCCGGAACGCCGGCCGTCCTATGCCAGCGCTCGGGGGGTGTCAAGCGCACGCTGGAGCCCTGGGGAGATAGGGGGGGAGCCATGCAGCGCATCCAGCTCCATGGCCTGCTTCCCGACGAGCTGGTGGTCTCCTTGCAGGCCCGCGGGCACGCGGTCTCAGCCGCCGACGCGCGTCGACTGCTGGCCTGGACCATCAGCCAGGGTTGCCGCGATCCGTCGTCCATCCGCCCCCACCTCTCGCGGGCCATGCGCCAGGCCTGCGAGCAGGCCTGCAGCCTGGAGCGCCCCGCGGTGCTGGAGCGCGAGCGAGACCCGGTGGACGGCAGCCTGCGCTACCTGCTGGAGTCGCCCGACGAGGCTCGCAGCGAGGCGGTGCTGATCCCCCTCAAGGCGCCCGGCCGGTTCAGCGCCTGTCTCTCCACCCAGGTGGGCTGCGCGGTGGGCTGTCGCTTCTGCGCCACCGGCCGCCTCGGGTTCTCTCGACAGCTGCAGCCCTGGGAGCTCGTGGCGAGCTTCTGTACCCTGCGGGACGAGGCTGAAGGGCGCGTGAGCGGGGCGGTGTTCATGGGCCAGGGGGAGCCTTTCTTGAACTACGAGGCGGTGATCCAGGCTGCTCGGGTGTTGTCCCACCCCTGCGGAGGGCGGGTGGATCAGAAGCGCATCAGCATCTCCACCGCGGGCATCGTGCCCGCCCTGCTTCGCTATGCCAGCGAGGGCCATCGCTATCGGCTGGTGCTGTCCCTCACCTCAGCGCTGCCCGAGCGCCGGGCGGAGCTCATGCCGGGGGTCGCGCGCTGGTCCCTGGCCGAGCTCTTCGAGGCGCTGCGAGCCGTAGCGGCGTCCTGTCGCCAGCGCATCACCCTGGCCTGGGTGCTCCTGGGAGGGGTGAACCATGACCGGGCCGAGGTGGAGGCTCTGGCTCGGCTGGTGGGGGATCTGCCAGTGCGCATCAGCCTGGTGGATGTGAACGATGCGCGGCCCGACGGCTACCGACGCGCTACCGATGCGGAGCGGGATGAGTTCGTCGACCGGCTGCAGGCGCTGGGGGCACCGGTGGTGCGGCGCTACTCGGTGGGGCTGTCGTCGGAGTCCGCCTGCGGCATGCTGGCGGCCCGCTGTGCGGCGTCACGAGGCAGCTCTTCGGTCAAGGGCTCCGACTGATCCAGGGGTAGCCAGGAAGCCTGGGGCAGCTCGAGCTGCGGCCGGCGTGTGAGGGCATCGCGTACGGTCTGCAGCATGGTGGCGATGTTTCGTGCCTGGCGCAGGTGCTCGGCCAGCCAGCCCTCGCGCAGCTGGCGGGCATAGAGGTCCTTGAGCCACAGCTGGGTCTGCCGGTCGGCGGGGCAGGCGAGCACCACCACCATCACGTCCACCATGGCCTTGCGCGGAAAGTCGAAGTCCACCGGCTCGGCCAGGGTGAAGAGGCCCAGCACCGGGGCCCGCAGGCCGGTGACCACGGCGCCGCTCATGGCCACGCCGTCTCCCAGGGCGGTGATCTGGCTCTGCTCCCGCTCCCACAGGGCGGCCTCGATGGTGGGCGCCAGGTCGGTGTCCTCCACCGCGGAGAGGTGGGCGGCCAGCTGGCTGAACAGCTCCTTCTTGCCGCTGGCCTGCAGCCGCGGCACCAGCGCCGCGTGGCGCAGGTATGGCTCCATGTCGTGGTCCAGGCGCGGCGAGCGCACCGGCGGCCGGAAGCGGGTGTGCACCTTGTGGCGCGGGGTCTTGAGCCGCAGCACCGAGCAACGGGCGCGCTCCACCAGGTCGTGCTCGGGGGATCCCAGCAGGAGGTTGCGCAGCGGTTCTTCGGGAGGGGCGGGGGGGGGGCGCCCGGGGGGAGGGCGGCGGGGGCCGGGGGGGGGTCGGGCGGGGGGTACCCCAGCTGGTGGTGGCGCCGCGGTGGTTCGGGCGGGGCGCCTAGTCCGAGCAGGTCTTCCGGGGCGCTCAGCTCTTCGACGGCGGCCTCGGCGTCGCCGGTGCGCAGCACCAGGCCTTCTGTGGGGGCGTCGCAGAGGCGGATGAACTGGCGGTGGTACTCCTCGTGAGCGTGGATGGCGGTGTCGGGCTCCTCGATGGGCACCGGGAGGAACAGCGTGAGCTGGCCTGAGCAGAGCTGGGCGATGCGGTCGGCTACGTGAACCAGCAGGGTGTCGTAGGGGCCGGGCATGGCCAGCACAATGATCCGCTTGAAGCGGTCGAGGGTGCTGTGGCCGCGCTTGGCGGGATCGGAGACGTGCCGGTAGACAGCCAGGTCGCAGGGAGGGTGGTCGATCCACCAGGCGAAGGGGCTCCGCAGCAGGGTTCGGAAGGCCGGGCGACCGGGCCAGGCCATGACGATCCAGTCGGCCTCTACCGCCCGGGCGTGTTTGGCCACGGCTTGTCGGGCGTTGTGGGTGATCACGTCGCGGAAGTCCACCTCCACGTGCAGCTCTTCGGCGACCTCTTCGGACTCGCGCTCCAGCAGGCGCATGCTGTCGTCGATCTCCTCGAAGTAGCTCAACATGGTCTGGTCGGGCACCTCTTCCAGGCGCACCACCTCGAGCACGCCGCCGTCCTCCACGAAGGCGGCACTCAGCCGCATCAGCAGCTCGGTGTGCTCCTCGACCCGAAGCAGGGGAACGATGACCCGCGGGGGCTGGAGCTCGGCCTCGTCGCTGGCCTCGCTGGCGATGGTCTGTTCCAGCAGGCCTTCTCCCCACAGGTTGCGCAGCACGCCCTGGCGGCTCACTTTGCGGCGTGAGTAGATGAAGTACCAGATCGAACCCAGCACGCACGCACCGCCCACGCCGACGACGGCGATGCCGCCGAGCTGGACGAGCAGCCAGATCCCTCCAACGATGCCTGCAATCTGCAGGAAGGGGTAGAACGGTGCCCTGAACTCGGGCTTGTACCACTCGGTGGCGGTCTCCCGCAGCACGATCAGGGCCAGGTTGTTGATGCAGAAGAGGAAGATCTTGAACCCGGAGGCCAGCTTCGCCAGCTTCACCACGGGCAGGCCCGTGAGCAGCAGGACGAGCAGGACGCCCGTGAGCAGGATGGCGCGGATCGGTGTGCCGAAGCGCGGGTTGATGTGCTCCAGGGCGGACGGGAGGAGCTGATCCCGCCCCATCGCGAAGGGGTAGCGGGAGGTGGAGAGCACGCCCGCGTTGCACATGGACACCAGGCCTACGACCGCCACGATCGCGAAGATGATGCTGCCGTGGGAGCCGAAGAGGGCGCCGGCAGCCGTGGCCAGCGGGGTGACGTCATCGCTCATCGTGGAGTAGTCCACGCTGCCGACGATGACGCTGGCTACCGCGGCATACAGCACCATCACCGTGAGCTGCGCGGCGATCATGCCCCGTGGGATGTTGCGTGCCGGGTTCCGCACCTCTTCTGCAACGGAGCAGACCTTGGTGACCCCCGCGTAGGACACGAAGACGAAGGCTGCACCTTCGAGGATCCCGGGCGTGCCGGAGGGGAAGGCGGGCGTGAGCAGCGCTCCTTGCACCTGAGGGGCGCCTCCTGCCACGAAGGCCACCAGGGCGGTCAGGCAGATGCCGACGACGGTGAGCTGGAGGCCGCCGACCTTGCCCGTACCCAGCACATTGAGCGCCAGCATCAGGGCCAGCACACCCAGGGCGAAGGTCACGGGGTCCATGGCGCTGAAGATGGCCAGGTAGGCGCCCAGACCCGCCAGGGCGAAGGCGGTCTTGGCACTGAGGGAGAACCAGGTGCCCAGGCCGGTGATGGTGCCCAACCACGGGCCCATGCTGCGGTCGACGTAGACGTAGGTGCCCCCCGAGACCGGGATGGCGGTGGCCATCTCGGCCTTGGACAACAGCGCCGGGAACACGAGCAGACCCGCGAGCAGGTAGGAGAGGGCGACGCCCGGACCCGCGATGCCCGCCGCCATGCCCGGCAGCACGAAGATGCCCGAGCCGAGCATGGCACCGACGGCGATGCTGAAGATTGAGGCCAGGCCGAGCTGTCGGTCGAGCTGTTTCTGCAGGGGGGGCCTCCAGGGGTGGGGCTGGATGCCCACCAGGATGTCACATCGGCGAGCTAGAGGGCGACCAGGATCGCCGCCGCCACGCCGATGACGATGGCCACCAGCTTGCGGGGAGTCAGGCGCTCTCTCAGGAAGATCGTGGCCAGGATGAGCACGAAGACCGTGGAGCTCTGGTTGAGCACGCCGGCGATGTTGGTTCGGGTGTAGGTCATGCCCATGATCCATAGGAACATGGCCAGGTAGGCACCGATGATGCCGCCAGGGATGGCCACGCGCCAGTGGCGCCCTGGTGTGAAGGCCCTGGCCACGCCAGCGCGCCAGCGGGGCATCAATCCCTGTACGCTCAGCAGCATCACGCCGCCCACCAGCCGTACAGTGGTGGACCAGAGGGGGTGGCTGGTGTCCAGTACGGGTTTGGCCACCACGATACCCACGGCCATCAGCAGCATGGACAGCGCGCCCAACAGCACGCCCTGGCGTAGGCGGGAGCGATCCTCGCACGCGTGCGTGTCAGGCTGGTACGCCCCCACCAGGATGGCCACCACCATCAGGCCCATGGCTGGCAGCAGCCACGGCCCTCGCGGTTCGCCCAGGTACAGGGCCGAGCAGAGCACCACAAAGGGGCTGTAGAGGCAGTCGACGATGGCTGAACGTCCGGCGCCCAGGCGGTTCAGGCTGGCGAAGAAGACCGAGTCGGCCATCGCGATGCCCAGGGCGCCGCTGCCCATGAGCACCAGCCAATCGGCCAGCGTGGCCGAGGCGGGGAAGCAGGGCACGCCGAAGATGGGCATGGTGGCCAGGAAGAGCAGCAGGCCGATGGTGCCCTTGAACAGGTTGAGCGCCACCGGCTCGATCTGCTCGCCGCTCTTGCGGAACAGGATCACCGCGCAGGCCCAGGCCAGGGCGCAGCCCAGCGCGTAGAGCTCGCCCGCCTCCACGTGAGGGATGCCCGTGTCGAACACCAGTGGGCTCACGGGCTCTCCGCCGCGGCGGTGCCGATGCGCAGCTGGGCCAGCAGCGGCAGGTGGTCGCTCAGCTCGCTGTACTCACGCAGCACCTGGGCCTGCAGGACCTCCACGTCTCCACCCACGAAGATCCAGTCGATCTTGCGATCGGGCTCCGCAGCGCCGAAGGGCAGGTAGCTGCGCTGCTCGGGCGCCAGCAGCCGCTCTACCGCGGTGATGGTGCGGAAGCGCGGCACCAGCCGCTGGATGGGATTGGCGGCATCGGCGTAGCTCTCGGCCCCGTCAGCGAGCCGGCCCGGGTCGTCGCCGGGGGGCAGCAGGTTGAGGTCGCCCGCGAGGATCCAGGGCTGCCCCGTGGCCTCGCGTCGAGACATCCAGTCTTCGAGGACCGCCACCTGCTCTTCCATGGTGCCGTCGCCGCGGCTGAAGGCGCTCAGGTGCGTCACCGCCACCGCAAGCGGCAGCGCCATGCCCTCCACCGGGATCTCCGCCCACAGGACAGCGCGCTTGAGGTTGAAGGCGCGGCGCAGGCGGCCCTCGTCCAGCAGGGGCAGCTGGATGCGCTCCGCCAGCCGCAGCTCGTGGCGTGAGCCCATGGCCAGGTGCATGTCCACCCGCCCGAGCGCCCGGGGCAGGGGATGGGGAACGAAGAACGAGCGGTGGTAGGTGGTGGAGGCCCAGCGTCGCGCGCCGCTGGCGTCCACCAGGCCCGGG
Organism: uncultured Enterobacterales bacterium; assembly: GCA_964512185.1. Taxonomy (GTDB): domain Bacteria; phylum Myxococcota_A; class UBA796; order UBA796; family JAFGLY01; genus CAZEJJ01. Next base: position 11,255 of record CAZEJJ010000074.1, read on the forward strand.
AGCTGGTCGATGTGGGCGGTGCGCGCCGAGCCTCTGTCCACTTCTTGCAGCAGGAGCAGATCCGGCTGCTGTTGCACCAGCGCGTCGGACAGCGCCGCCAGGGTCTCGCGCACGTCGTCTTCGGGGACCCGGGTGGTGGGGCCGCCGTCGTAGAAGAAGTGGTGCTTGCGGCTGGCGGCGTACTGGATGTTCCAGGACAGCAGCCGCAGGGTGTCGCCCGCGCGCAGCGGATCTGGAGGCACCGAGCCGGAGACCCCCACGGGCAGAGGGGAGGGCAGGGGTCGGGAGCTGTGGGCGATCATGAGCCAGCCAGCTGCCAGCGCGAGCAGAAGCAGGGTGAGCGCAGCAGCCAGCAGTGCTGGCCAGGGGCGGCGCGCGCCCGGCGATGGCTCGGCCACGACGGGGTCAGCTCCTGGGCGGTGGGGGCTGATCCTCGCGCTCTGCGAAGCGCTCGATGAGCGACTCGTAGAAGGCGCGGCACTTGTAGCGATCCTCGGTGGCCATCAGGGCGATGCCGGAGCGCGGGTGCACGTTGTAGTAGCCGGTGATGGCGTAGGGCAGGTGGTAGCCCCAGCGCAGCTCCTCGCGCAGGGTGGCGAACTCGTCTACCAGGTCGAGCACCGGCTTGACGTTGTAGCGGGGGTTGTCGAGGTAGAACAGCAGCAGCTCGAGGGGGCAGTTGCCGGCGCCGCGGCCGATGCCGTGGATGGTGCCGTCGACCCAGGCGGCGCCTTCGTCGATGGCGGCGATGGTGTTGGCGAAGGCCTGCTGCTGGTTGTTGTGGAAGTGGGCGCCCACCTGGATGTCGGTGCCCAGATAGTTCATGTACTTCCGCAGCAGGTAGCGCACATGGTAGGGGTACAGCGCGCCGTAGGAGTCCACCAGGGCCACCGCTTCGACGCCGCTGCGAGCCACCCGCTTGAGGGTCTCGTCCAGCACCTCGATCTCCACATCGGAGACCGCCATGATGTTGAGGAAGGTCTCGTAGCCGGACTCCAGGCAGTGCTCGAGGATCTTGAAGGCCTCGTCCAGCTGGTGCGCGTAGCAGGCCACCCGGACCACGTCGATGACCGAGTCGGCCTTGCGGGGGATCTCTTTGGGGGTGACCCGGCCGATGTCCACCATGGTGGAGAGCTTGATCCGTCCGGGCTCCACCGCGCGACGGACCTCTTCTTCTTTGCAGAAGCGCCAGGGGCCCGTCTTCTCTTCGTCGAACACACCGGGGCGGGTGCGGTAGCCCACCTCCATGTAGTCGATGTTGGCCTCGACCAGGGCCTTGAAGACCATGTTGACCAGCCTGTGGTCGAAGTACCAGTTGTTGCAGATGCCGCCATCTCGGATGGTGCAGTCCAGCACCTTGACCCGGCGGCGGTTGTCGGTGACGAGGCTGTCTGGCGCGCAACGAACGCGGTAGTCGGATCCCATGGTCTCTCCGTTCGGGTGGCCTGTGCCGGCTGCGGGCTGCACGCCCTTCTAGCGAGCGCGGAGCCTAACCGCACTGCGACGGGGTCGCCCGTGCCAGCGCCTCAGCGCCGGCGACCCTGTGACCTGCCGGACCTGCGGGGCTTGCCGGACTTGTCGGGCTTGGGGTGGTCCGGGTAGCGATCGTGGGTCCAGGCCCGGAAGGACTCGAAGCTGCCATCCACGATGCTGGCGCGCATGCGCTCCATGTAGCGGATCCACCAGCGCACGTTGTGGATGGTGGCCAGGGTGGCGGAGAGGATCTCCCCCACGCGGAACAGGTGGTGCAGGTAGGCGCGGGAGAAGCTTCGGCAGGTGGTGCAGTCGCAGCGGGTGTCCAGTGGGTACATGTCGCGTCGGTAGCGCCGGTCGGTGAGGCGGATGCGCCCCGCGTCGGTGTAGACCATGCCCGATCGGGCGTGGCGGGTTGGGATCACGCAGTCGAACATGTCCACGCCCCGGGCCACGCCCTCCACCAGGTCCTGGGGGCGGCCCACTCCCATCAGGTAGCGGGGCAACTCGCGGGGCATGTGGGGCGTGGTGGCTTCGAGCACCGCGCGCATGGTGGTTGGATCCTCTCCTACCGCCAGCCCGCCCACCGCCAGGCCGTCGAAGCCGATCTCGGCCACGGCGGCGGCGGAGCGCTCGCGCAGGTCGGGCCAGAAGGCTCCCTGCACGATGCCGAACAGGGCCTGGTCCTTGCGATGGTGGGCCGCCTTGGAGCGCGCCTCCCAGCGGTGTGTGCGCTCCAGGGAGCGCTCGGCGTAGGCCCGGTCGACCCCGAAGGGCAGGCACTCGTCGAAGACCATGGCGATGTCGGCGCCCAGAGCCTGCTGGATCTCCATGGAGCGCTCGGGGGTGAGGCGGGTCTTCTTGCCGTCCACCTCGTAGGCGAAGGTGACGCCGTCCTCGTCCACCGTTTTGTCCAGTGAGAAGACCTGGAAGCCGCCCGAATCTGTGAGCAAGGGCAGGTCGATGCCCATGAAGCTGTGCAGCCCGCCCGCCCTCTGTACGACCTGCTCACCCGGGCGCTGGGACAGGTGGTAGGTGTTGGCCAGCATGATGCTGACGCCCGCTTCGCGCACATCGCGAGGCTGGGTGGCTCGCAGGGCGGCCTGGGTGCCCACGGGCATGAACACCGGCGTCCGCACCGGGCCGTGTGGCAGCGAGAGGCTGGCGGCGCGGGCGGAGCCAACCTCGGCTTCGATGGTGAAATGGATGGGGCGCATCGAGGACTCGTAATGCGGTGGGTCGCCTCCCGGGGCCGTGAGACCCGAGAGCGTTGGGCGCGAGCATGCGCGCGGGATATTGCACCTGGGATTCGTGGCGCGTAAGGTTCTAGTTTCACGCCACCCTCACCCTGGAGCTGGAACACGCGATGGCCGCTGGAGGACGTCCCAGGCCCGCGCCGTTCCCTTCGGGGATGAAGCTGGGAGATCACTACCGGGTCGAGGGCCTGGTGCGGCTGGCCGAAGGCCGCATGTTCTACCTGCTCAACGACGATCGCCCCGATCAGGCGTTCGCCACCTGCTTCGACTGTGGCTTCGGCGAGAACCCGCGCGAAGCCGCCGCCTGTCTGCAGTGCGGCGGGTCGATGCAGGATCGCAAGTTCCTCATGTCGGTGCGCTGGGATGCCAGCTGGCACGCCCCCTACCTCGATCTGCACCGCCGCGGCCTCACACATCCGGGTGTGCACTGGCCCACCGACGTCTTCCTGCACGAAGACCTGCTCTGCTCGGCGGTGCCCTATCGCTCCGAGTCGCTGCTGCTCGATGAGTGTGCCCCCCTGAGCGACGAAGAGCTGCTGCGCTTCGCCCAGTGGATCACCGGCACGGCCGCCTTCCTGCTCCACCAGGGAGTGCGCCTGCACCGCTTGAGCTCCAGCAATTTCCTGCTCACTCCCGACAATGAGCTGCGGTTCTACGATCTCGACATCGCCTCCATCCAGAACGAGCCCGTCAGCCCTGCCGACCAGGGCGAGATGGTGCAGCAGATCGTCGGCCTGCTGCGGCGCTTCGCGGCCGTGAACTGCGTGCCCTTCTGGGACTTCCTCGAGGCTGCCGAAGCCGGCGCCAACCCAGACATCCCCAGCTTCGGCGAGGCGCTACAGGTCCTGTTCCCCCAGGTGGAAGCCAGCGGGCCTTCGTTCCCGGCCGCGGCGCTCACCGACGTGGGCCTGTGCCGCGACCTCAACGAGGACAACTGGAACTGGTCTCAGCTCGACGACAAGATCCACCTGTTCGTGGTGGCCGATGGCATGGGTGGCCACGCCAGCGGCGAGGTGGCCAGCGAGCTGGCCTCGCGCACCATCTGCCGCGTGGCCCGCGACCGCATCGAAGCCAGCCCCGAGCTCACGGTCGAGGTGCTCGAGAACATCCTCGACGAGGCCTTCCAGGCGGCCAACAACACCGTCAAGGAGATCGCGGAGCGGCGGGGCAACGATATGGGCACCACCCTGGTGGCCCTGCTGCTCATCGACTACGAGCTGGCGCTGATCGCCAACGTGGGCGATTCACGTGGCTACCTGCTGCGCGAGAAGGTCCTGCACCAGGTCACACGCGACCACTCCCTGGTGGCGCGCATGGTGGAGCAGAACCGCATCACCTCCGAAGAAGCCCGCAACCACCCGCACAGCAACATCCTGCTGCGCACGGTGGGCACCGAGCGCAACGTGGAGATCGACATCTTCTCGGTCGAAGTGGAGGAGGGCGATCGCATCCTGCTCTGCTCCGACGGCCTGTGGGGCGAGGTGGACGACGAAGACATCGAGGCCATCCTCAACCACTACGACGATCAGCGCGTCTCCAGCCGCGAGCTGGTCCGCGCAGCCCACCACGGTGGCGGCAAGGACAACATCACCCTCATCCTGGTGGACAACACCCGGGCGGGTGCGCGCGCCTAGCAGCCCTCAGGAGAGCTCGTGTCTACTGCGCGTGCCGATCCGCCTTCTTGACGCACGCCGCTGGCCCCCGAAGTCAGCGCCCCAGCAGCGCCTCTACTTCGGTCTGCACCGTGGCCTCCAGCTCCATCATGGAGGGGGCGCCGGCAGAGAAGACGCGACCGTGGCGGTCGATGACCACCACCATGGGGGTCTCTCGCACCGCGTAGCGGTCGGCCACGATGTGGTGGTTGTCGCGCAGCACCGGGTAGTCCAGCTTGAGGCTGTTGATCCAGTCCACCACTTCGGGCTCGGTGTCGGTGGAGATGGCGACGAAGCGCATGTCGTCGCTCTTGAAGCGCTTGGCCAGGACGTTGAGCGGTCGCAGGCCCTCGCCGCCGTGGGGGCGGTCGAAGAAGTAGAGCACCACGCCGTTGGCGGGGTGGGAGGGCTGGATGCCCACCATCTCTCCCAGGGTGATGGTGCGCTGGCGCACGTAGGCGATGGCCGCGGCCTCGTTGATGGCGTCGAGGGAGAAGGCCAGGGCCGGCGCTCCCACGGTGATGGCTTCCTGTGCCTGCACCGGGGCGGCGAAGAGGGCGAGCATCAAGGGGAGTGCGGCCAGCATCGTGAGACCTCCTGGGCCTATACTGGGGCTCATGGACCCGGCTGCGCAGCGCCGGGCTGCGGACGGGACTGTACCCGTCCACCTCACGATGAGCAACACGCGCCCCATGCGCTGTCCTCCCGCCTTTCGCCCTGTCCTCCCCCTGGCGCGCGCATGCCGCGATGCCGGCGGGCGGGTGCTGGTGGTGGGCGGCGCCGTGCGGGACATGTTGCTCTCGCGCGAACAGCTGCTGTCGCCCGCTGCCCTGCAGCCGGGCGAGGAGGGAGGAATCGTCGATCTGGACCTGGAGGTGCACGGCCTGCCCGCCGAGCGCCTGCAGGACATCCTGGGGCGTTTCGGCCCTGTGAACCTGGTGGGGCAGGCCTTCGCGGTCTACAAGCTCGACCTGGGGGGGCTGCAGGTGGACGTGGCCCTGCCGCGTCGCGACAGCAAGGTGGGAGCCGGACATCGAGGTATCGCCGCGCTCGGTGATCCCTGGCTCGGCATCCGCGCTGCGGCGCGGCGGCGGGATCTCACTGTCAATGCGCTGGCCTTCGATCCCCTCACCGGTGCGGTGGAGGATCCCTGGGGAGGTGTGGCCGACCTGCGGCGGCGCGTGCTGCGAGCGGTGGACCCGGCTAGCTTCGGCGAAGATCCCCTGCGTGCCCTTCGCGTGCCCCAGCTGGCGGCCCGGTTCCAGTTCCAGGTGGACGATTCGCTGGTGGCCCTGTGCGCTGCCATGCCGGTGGCCGAGCTGCCGCCCGAGCGCGTGCGTGCGGAGCTGCGCAAGCTGCTGCTGCTGTCCGCCGAGCCCTCCTGGGGGCTGCGGGTGGGCCTGCGCTCCGGGTTGTGGTGGCGCCTGCATCCCGGGCTGGATCTGGACGACTGGGAGCCGGTGTACGCCGCGGTGAATCGGGCCGCTCGGCTGCGGGAGCGTCACTACGCCCACGACGTCCGCTACGCGGAGGCCCTGTTGCTGGTGGCCCTGCTGCACAGCGTGCCTGCGGAGCAGATGGAGGATCTGCTGGACAGGATCGATGTGTACCGCCAGGGTGGTTTCCCGCTGCGGCTGGCGGTGCTCAGCATGCGGGAGCAGATCTGCAGCCTCGATCCCGCCGCTAGCGATGGGCAGCTGCGGCTCACCGCTCGGGCAGCCGAATCCAGCGGCGGGCTGGGCCTCTGGCTGGCTGCGGCTCAGGCCGTGAGCGGTGACGCCCGCTTTGGCGAGCTGGCGTCGCGGGCCCGCGAGCTGGGAGTGCAGCGCCGTGCCCCCGAACGCCTGGTGCACGGGCGCCACCTGCTCAGCCGGGGCCACGCACCGGGTCCGGGCCTGGGTGAGCTGTTGGAGATCCTCTACCACCGTCAATTGTCGGAGGGCATCGAGGATCAGGCCGTGCTGCTCGCCGAGCTCGAAGAAGCCTGAGCCCACTCCCGGCCTGGTGGCAAACAACCGCGCCGATCGCTGCTACACTCCCGGCATGCGATGCTCCCTCTTCTTGTTTGCCCTCGTGGCGTGTCCTCCCAAGACCGACTCCGGTTCCGACTCCAGCGACACCCGCCCTGGCGAGTCCCAGCCGGAGACCGGGCCCGACAGCCAGGCCGACAGCGGGCCCGACAGCGGGCCCGACAGCGACCAGCCGCCGCCGCCCAGCATCGTGCTGGTGGTCACCGATGACCAGCGCTGGGACACGCTGTGGGCCATGCCTATGCTGCAACAGGCCATGCTGGACGACGGCCTGCAATTCGACGCCGGCTACGTCACCACGCCGCTGTGCTGCCCTGCGCGCGGCAGCCTCTTCTCGGGGGGCTTCCTGCCTCACCGAAGCGGTGTTCAGGAGAACTCCTCTCCCAACGGCGGCTTCGACTCCTTCGACGACTCCGTCTCCATCGGCGTGCGCTTCCACGACGCCGGCTACCGCACGGCCATGCTGGGCAAGTACCTCAACCAGTACACCTACGACGCCCCGTACATCCCGCCGGGCTGGGACCGCTTCGCCGTGCCCCTCATCGGCGTCGATTGGTACGCCTACGACGCCGCCGAGGGTGGCACCGACGAAGAGGGCACGGTGCTCGAGGTGGAGCAGTACTACGCCGAGTATCTGCACGACGCGGCCATGGAGTTCCTGGACGAGGCCGGGGACGAGCCCTTCTTCCTGTACCTGAACTACTTCGCCTCCCACGACCCCTCCACGCCCGCTGAGGAAGACGACGAGGTGTACGACGGCGAGAGATGGCGAGGGGGTGCGTTCAACGAGGGAGACTTCACCGACAAGCCCGACTTCATGCAGGACGTGGAGGAGCTGGACGAGGCCACCATCGCCGAGTGGGACGAGACCTACGAGGACGGCCTCGAGAGCTTGCTGGCGGTGGACCGCTCCGTGGCCGGCATCGTGGACGCGCTCGAGGCCAGCGGACGCATCGACGACACGGTGCTCGTCTTCACCTCCGACAACGGCTTCCTGTGGGGTGAGCACCGGCTGTACAGCAAGGGCTACGCCTACCAGGAGTCCCTGCGCGTGCCGCTGGTGGTGCGCATGCCCGGAGGGGCCACGGGGTTGGACAGCGATCACATGGTGGCCATCACCCTGGACATCCCGGCCACCCTGTACGACATCGCAGGCATCGACGCGCCCACCGGTGGGCAGAGCTTCCTGCCCATCCTGCAGGGAACGGAGCCCGACGACTGGCGCGACTCGGTGCCGCTGCAGGCCTACGGGCTGGGCGGCTGCCCGGCCTACGCCGGCATCGTCACGCCCGAGTGGAAGTACGTGGAGTACGTGAGCGGCGAGGTGGAGCTGTACAACCTCGAGGCCGATCCCATCGAGGCGCGCAACCTGTACGGCCAGGCCGCCTACGACGACACCGTGGCCGAGCTGTCCGAGCGGGTGGACGATCATCGTGGGGTGGGCATCCTCACCGACTCGGTGCGGCTCACCCTGGGCGAGGAGGCCAACGCGGAGCTGGAGGTCTGGGGCGGTGTCGCGCCCTACACCTGGGAGCAGTCGGGCGGCGATCTGCCCGACGGCGTGAGCGTCAGCAGCGACGGCCATATCACTGGTACACCCAGCAGCACGGGGAGCACCATGTTGGCGGTGCAGGTCACCGACTCCAGCAGCTCGCCCTACCACGGCGGGCCACAGGTCTACTCCACGGCCCTGCGGATGAGCGTGTCCAGCAGCATGAGCGAGCCTCTCCAGCCGCTGCTGCGAGAGCGCCCGCGGGTGCGCAGCTGGCCCACCCGGGCGTCGGTGAAGTTTGACCTGAGCGATCCCGTCCCGCTGGAGCTCACCCTGGCCGCCGATCCGGGCTTCGACTTCCAGCTGCAGGCCCTCGAGGCGCCCGGTGCCGTGCTGCAGATCGAGGGCCTGCGCCCGGCCACGCGCTACTACGTGCAGATCGACAACCTGCCCGGCAAGCCCGCCTTCAGCTTCACCACGGCGGTGGAGTAGAGAGGGTTAACCGGGGCACTGCGCCGGGTCTTTGTAGGTCTCCAGGCAGGCGCTGATCCATCCGTGGCGGATGGTCAGCCAGCTCTCCAGGGCGTCCATCTGGCCGTGGAACTCCGAGCTGCCCCAGCGGCTCGTGTTGCGCACCGCGGCCTCCTCCAGCTCGGCCTCCATGCGGCCGGTGATGGCCAGCAGGGACTCCAGCGACAGCTCGGCGTCGATCAGCTCGCGCCAGCGGGCCCAGTACCGGTCGGCGAACGCGGGGTCGTTGAACAGGCCCTCGTACCAGCCCGTGGTGAAGATCTCCGAGGTGTCGGAGGTCTGGTTGCCCGCGTCCCAGTACGTGGGGTAGGTGGCGCGGTAGTCGTAGGCCCCGGCCGCGCGGTCGAAGTCCCACACCGGCCCCGCCTCGATGAGGCCTTCGCGGTCCTTGTACATGTAGCCGCTGAGCCGAAACGCATCGGGGTTCTTGAGGATCGCGTTGATGATGTTGTGGTCGATCCACGAGTCCACGTCCACCAGCTCGCTGTAGTGGCGGCCCGTGGTGGGATTGGTGTGGTCTTCGGCGGCCAGGGCCCAGGCCAGCTCGTCCAGCAGGTTGTAGAGGTAGCTGAACTGGAGATCGTGCAGCTCGTCTTCGGCGGGTTCGACCGCCACCAGGGGATAGTGGAAGGTGAACTCGCCCCCTGCGGCACCGGCCCAGAAGCCCAGCTCACCCGAGCCTGAACGGTCGCGCTTGAACAGGTAGCCGCCGGTGATCTCCGGCTCGGAGAGATCGTCCAGGTCGAGGCGGGTGATGTCGATGCGGTCGTCGCCGCACTCGATCTCCTCCATGACCGCGTAGACTCCCAGGTAGTCGGACTCGCGCAGCGGGTCGCCCTGGTCGGCCAGGAACAGCTCCGCGTAGCGGGTGCGCGGCGCGTAGCGGCCGACGTTGTTGGATATCTCCATGGCCAGTGAGTTCCGCACCAGCGCTTCATCGTAGTAGTAGGGCGCGTAGAGGATCCAGTCGCCATCTTCGGGCATGCCCAGCAGCGCGGCGCGGCGATCGTCCTCGTCGCCGGCGTTCCAGAGCTCCAGGTCATAGCTGCGCTTGTCCATGTACGCCGAAGACGAGCCGTGCACCTGCAGCCGCGCGCGCCCGTTGTCGGTGGGTGTGTCCAGCAGCGAGGAGCGCCCCGCCCCGGGCTCGAACACCGCCAGGCCCATGGGCACCGGGCTGGACGAGGTAGGGGCGTAGGCTGTGGTCCAGAAGACCAACAAGGGCAGGTCCGAGGAGAAGCTCTCCACCGTGGGGTCGAGCTCCACGAAGGTGCGGGCCAGGCGTTCTCCCTCGCCGCTCGCCTGGTCCACCCGGGCGTGCAGGATCGTGGACTCCGTGAGCTCGATAGGGCTGGTGTAGGGCTCCAGCTCGCAGTGCACCGCGGGGCCCGCGTAGCAGGCCAGGATGTCACCTCGCCCGCTGGAGGAGCTGATGGTGACCGTTACGGCGTCGACGAAGCCGCCTCCGGGGGGATCGAACATCGGGACAGCCACGGCGTCGGGCACCGTCTCGGGTTCATCGGTGTCGGCGGGTTCGTGCTGGGTGTCCTGCTGCGGCCCGCTGTCGCCCGGAGGCAGCGAGACCCCGATGCGCGGTGTGCACCCGAGGAACGGCAGGCAGCAGGCGACGGTCAGTGCGGCCTTGGTCACGGGGCGCTTCCTCCGAGGGCTCCTAGGAGACTGTAGCGCATACCTCATCCGCTGCGCGACCCGATCCGATGGCGCCTGCGGGCTCGGCTTGCATCACCGACATTGACATGCTGAAGCCACCCGTTACCGACGCCTTCAGCCGGCGATGCTGCGCCGAACCCACATCCGCGGTCGCCTCGGGCCGCTCGCCAGGATTCGGCATCGGCGTCACGGATCCCTGCGTTCGCAGGGTCCGCGCCGTCTATGCTCTACAGGCTCCTAGCCGGCCGTGAGGCGGAGCCCAGGGAGCTGTTGAGCGGCGAGCTGAGGCACCAAGGGCGAGGGAGTCGTTCGTTCTCCCTCGCCTGTCTTCAACGACCTGGGTTCGAAGCCTCCGGCTCCATTTCCTCCACGCGCTGTTCGGGCAGGCTGTCAGCAGGCGACAGAACCCCGAATCTACTGCGACCCAGCAGCTCGCCGCCGCAGCGCGCCCTGCTTGCAGTGCCGACCTCGACATATCGATAATATGCCTTCACCCGGCACTACTGCGCAGAGCACGCTGCACCTGGCGCCTGCTGGCCCTCGCTACGATCCGGGCCGGCCGCCATGCGGCGGCCTGTTCTGTCGCCTGCTGTGTCGATGAGCGAGCTGCCCTTGTGTTGGACGGCTCGCGGGCAACTCTGCCGAATCTCCCCATACAGGGCCTGCGCCTTGGCCTCCCGGCCTGTGTCCGTGTAGAGCCTGGCCGGGTACCAGCGTGCCAGGGCGCCCACCTGAACGCCGTCGCCGCAGTTCGAGCCGGCGCACGTATCGATCGCCCACACCAGCGATACGGATCCAGCCAGCTGATACGGCCGATGCTGGCGCTGGCAAGGGCAGATCCCGCGGGTGATACATGGCTCGTCGAGGGAGAGGTGTGTCGAGCCCTCAGGGCGCGACCTGCTTGACGATCTTCTTGGCGATGCGGGCTAGCACGTCCTCCGGCTCCTGTGTGTTGGCCGCCGCATTCTTCTGCATCGTCTCGCGATACACCACAGTGCCGTCCGCAGCCACGACCTCCACCGTCACACCCGCCTCGTCGGCGCGGAAGGTCATGGGCGCCACGCGATAGAACTGCACGCAGGAGCCGTAGACGGCGTAGTCGACGCCTGCGGAGGCGGCCGCCTCCACCGCCTGGGAGCGGGTGAGGCCCACGGCCGCGGCTGCAGCGTCGCCCACCACCTCTGTGATCGGCAGATCCGTGAGCTCCTCGAAGGCATGGAGGAAGGCCTGCTGGGCCGCCCGACCTGTGTCTTCGCTGTCGCGCGGATCCGAGCTGTCGTTGTCCTTGAAGGGCAGCACTACGATCGTCGCGCCGCGGGGGAACTGGAACCCTCTCTCCAAGACCAACGCGTCGTCGCTGGGGAAACCCTCGCTTGAAGCGGAGGGTGCGGGGTCGCCAGGCGCGGCCCCGAGCACCGTGACCCGCTCGACGTTGGAGTACTCCACCCGGACCGTCTCCCCCGCTGGAGTGCGGACCAGGTAGCCGCTCTCGCCTTCGTCGATGACCTCGCCCACGACCACCGAGCCATCCTTCAGCTCGTAGGCCTTGCGGTCACCAGCCAGCGCGTCCTGGTGGGCCAGGGCCTGGCTGACGGTGAAGAGCAGCATGGCGGCGTTCTTGAATCTGATCATTCTCTCCTCCAATACATGCAGGTGCACGCTTTTCGATCGCGGCGTTGGAGTATAGCCCGCTCCCCCAAGCGCTATTGGACCTTCAACCCTCGCTGGGCGCTGCGTTCGGCGGGCAGTTTCGGTTCAGGCAGCGGCGGCAGTCGTTGAAGTGGTGGCAGGCGTGCCAGCCCATGGCCGTCACCAGGAAGATTTCCAGCTCCGTCCAGGCCGACCAAACCACGAAAAAGGGCACCGGGAACAGCGTGACCACGGCCCACCAGATGCCGATGATAACGTCGTCGGGCATCTCCTTGCCCGGCTCGCGCTGCTCGAACAGCAGCCTGGCGCAGTCTCCGCCCAGCATGTAGCACTTCTTGCCGTAGTAGTGGCAGCGGGTGCAGGCCAGGTGGCGGCAGCTGACGAACTGGCAGATCCACAGCACCAGGTAGATGCCGCCCACCACCGCGGAGCTGGTCCATAGCAGAGCGGTGCCCACCGCGACCCAGACCAGCAGCCAGCCGGTGGAGATGAAGCGGGAGAGGGGCGACCAGTTCTCGACGGTGCTCATGGGGCGGCTCCGGCGCACGGCGTGGCGCGGTGGTAGCTCAGGGTCTGCTCGATCCCGAAGGTGAAACCGAGGACTCCGATGATCGTCGACAGGCTCTCGCGGGCGGGGAGCGGGCCGTGGGCGGTGGGCAACGCCACCATGTGCAGCTGCGGGTTCATCAGGGTTGCTTTCACCAGGCCATCGCCGACGCGAATCCGTGGAGGGAAGATCATGTCGATGCGCTCGGGCCCGCCGTCCAGGGGCAGGAAGGTGCGCAGGGTCACCTCGTCGGCGCTGGCGCGGGGCCCCAACGGCATGGAGCGCACCAGCTCGACGCCTTGTCGCTCGTCGTCCCAGGTGGCGTACTCCAGCACCGTGTCGGGATCGATGGCGGCCACGATCTCGCCCACCAGGCGGGACAGATCGGGATGCCCGGCGGCCGCCGCCAGATCGGCCAGCTCATGGGGGGACCCGGCATCGTCGCCAGCCGGCCGCAGGCGGTCCAGGGCTGAGGGCAGCAGGGGTTCCTCAGCCAGCTCGATGAGGATGGGTTCGAGGGCGGTGGGCGCTTCGGGGGGCTCTACGGGTTCGACAGCTGCGGGCTGTTGGGCCTCTGCGCCGCCTCGCTCCGGCGGTTGCGGATCGGAGGACTCCTGGGCTCGGGCGAGCGGTAGCAGGAGGAGGAAGAAGGTCAGCATGGGATCAGGGTGTCGTGGGAGGGGTGTGCACGACGGGAGACGAACCATAGTTGGTTGTGCTGGTTTACAACCACACATGGTGGCCACCCACGAGGAGTGTCGCTCGGATGGTGTGCCGCGCAGACAGCCGCTTGTGTTGCTTTGCTTGTAGTGCCAGGAGACCAAGAGTCGGGTCGGCTCAGAACTTCGGCCAACTCTCCACCAGCAGTCCCTCCAGCACAGCGTCCGGCTCCAGCTTCATGGAGTCCACCAGGTCCACCGTGCCCTCCAGCTCCCCCCACAGGTACTCTCCGTCCGCGCTCCCTCCCAGCACGTTGAACGTGGCGCTCTCGGATCCATCTCCCCGGTAGTAGAAGTCGAAGTTGTCGCTGGAGATGGAGTCGGTGAACTTGACCTCGCCCACCGCGTAGCTGCCCACCTCGTCCACGTCGCCTTGGACCTCCACGTTGACCTGTTGCTCGCCCAGATCGGCCACCACGTAGCTGACGCCGCCGCCCGTGAACCAGTAGCCGGGCTCGCCCTGCCAGGTCTCGCCACTGAAGGTGGCGATGTACACGGGCTCGCCGGGCTCCATGACGTCCGTGTCGGAGTCCGAGTCGGCGTCGGTGTCGGCATCGGCGTCGGTGTCGGCATCGGTGTCGGTGTCGGTGTCGGTGTCGGTGTCGCCCTCGGGCGGGTTGCTGTCCTTCGGCTCGTCCTCGCCGCAGGCGGCCAGCGTCAGCAAGAGGGCGGTGAGCGTGATGGTTCGCATGGTGACCTCCACAGCCACAGTCAGTATACAGGCTCCCATCGCGAGCGGGCTCGCTTCTGGCTCCGCTGCCCCACCCCCCGCGGTACCATGGCCCTGGCAGGGTCTACCAGACTAAGGGGCCTTGTCGAGCTCCCCACCCACTCGAAGTCCAGGGCGGTCATCATGTGCGTGCGAACTTCAACTTGCAGCAAGCTTCCGGTCCTGCTGGCCGGCCTCCTGCTGGCGGTGGCCGCCCCGGCCCAGGCCCAGGACGAAGCCGGCGCCCCGGGTGAACAGGTGGAGCGCACCAGCCAGTCCGCCGAAGAAGCCGAGGGAGCGGAGGCCGACGCGGAAGCCGAACCTGAGGCCGCCGAAGAGGCCAGGCCCGACGCCCCCCCCGCCCAGGAAGACGGCGACACGGTCAAGGCGGTGCTGGTGGACAAGGGCTTGACCATCAGCGCCGACCTGCGCAGCTCGTATCTGCAGGGCCACAAGCTGCTGGTGCGGGTCACGGTGCGCAACCTGCTGCAGAAGGCAGCCAGCTTCCCGAACCTCGAGGAGCGCCCCCACCTGGTGCACTTCGAGCTCGAGTCCGACTCGGGCAAGACCCAGTCCCGCTACTCCACACCGCCCCAGCAGGACTCGGACGAGCTGTGGATGCTGCCCCCCAACGCCCAGCGGCACGTGGTGCTGGAGCTGCCCTCGAGCGCGGCACTGGGCGCCGGTGGCTACCGGCTGGGGCTGACCATCCAGCAGGACGACCAGCTGATCAAGCTGGGCCCCATCGACGTGCAGCTGGAGCTGGCCAACCCGGTTGGAGCCGACGTGCTGCAAGAGGGCGGAGGCTTCCAGAGCCTGGGCTGGATGACCCCCTGGGTCCACCAGGGCGAGGCGGGCTCCGACCTGTACCTGTACACGAACACGGCGGAGGTGCCAGCGGTGCGAGGCCTCAACTGGCACCTGCTGCACCACGACGCCGCGCTCGACCCGTGGCTCAGCGCCAGCCGCCCCTCTGAGGGCAGCACCCGCTACCTCTACTGGCGCGACGGTGGCAAGCAGCTGGGCTTCGCCCGGCTGCAGGAACAAGAGCTGCGCCGCGCCCCGCGCCATGTGGGCCTGCCCTACCCGGAGTGGGATCTGCTGGCCCGCGGCGGCACGGACACGGGCGGTGGCCTGCACATCCCCATCTGGATCCCGGCCCCCTCGGGCAGCAACGGCGAGGTGCGCGTGGTCAGCATCGACCCGCGCGGCAAGCCCTTCCTGCGCAAGGTGGTGGCTCTGCCCATGCGCCCCTCGGCAGCCAGCTGGGTGGACGCCGCCGGCCAGCTGCGCCTGCTGCTGTTGCACGAAGGCAAGCTGGATCTCTACACGCTGGGCACGGCCGCGGGCCTCACCCTGCCCGCCGCGGGCGAGCGCCTGCTGCCCCAGGTGATCACGGCCGAAGGCCAGGCAGCCCTGGCCCAGGATCTCCCCCCCCCCGAGCTTGAAGACGGCGCCGAGCCCGCCGAAGACACGCCCCCCGTCGAGTCCCCCGAGGGCGCGGGCGAGGGCATCTTCAGTGGCGCGCTGGATCGGCTGGTGGAGGAATCCCTGGCTGCCTGGCAGCCCCCCGAGCTCGTGGGCGCCACCTTCGCTCCCCTGCCTGACCAGGTGGAGCAGCGAGGCGGCATGGCGGTCTTCGCCTGGGCCACCGACGCCCAGGGCGAGCAGGCCCGCCTCACGGGCTTCTGGCTGTCCATGGACGGCCGGGTCATCGCGACGGTTCCTGGTGTACCCTGGCCCTCCGGGCACCGCCTCGCGCAGGTGCTGCCCGACGGCTACGAGCCGCTCCTGTTGCTCACCCTCGATCGCAAGGGTCACGGCTGGCTGCACTCGGCCGCCTGGAAGGAAGCCCTCCAGCTGGGCCCCGTGGGCCCCGAAGACCGCCTGCGCCTCGACGCCCAGGGCAACCCCCACCTGGTGCAGCTGCGCCACGGCACGGGCGTGGCACCGCGTCCCCTGCAGGGGCAGCCGCTAGAGAAGTACTGAGCGTCAGCAGGCGCAGGCGCGCCAGATGTTTCCGGTGAGAGGGCAGCTCCAGTACAGGCAGCCGTCGGCGTCCGAGAACTCCAGGTCGTCGGGGTTGTTCTCCTCTGACTGGATGCCGTCGATCCAGCGTTCCACCACATCGGGTGCGGCGGGATCCCAGCGGCTGATGCTGGCCCCCTCGTCGATGACGTAGCTCGTGAAGTAGATCAGCCCATCGGGCCCCACCGTCACGCGGTTGGTTCGCGCCCAGCCCGGCTCCAGGCTGGTGATCTCCAGCTCCAGGGTCACCGCCAGGCTCTCCCGGTCCACGCGGTAGATGGCTCCCACGTTGCGCTGGAACACCCAGATGTCTCCATCGGCGTCCAGGGCGATGCTGGCCTCGTCACCGCTGCCCATGAGCTGGGTCTCGCTGCCGTCCTGCTCCACCCTGATGACCTGGCCCGCGTTGAGCGGCACGTAGAAGACATCGCCGCGCTCCGTGTCCACGACCAGGCCGTTGATGTTGCCGCCGCTGCTCAGGCTGTGCCAGGTGCTGTCGGTGCCCCCGTCCAGGGAACCCACCCGCACGATCCGGTTGGAGCCGGCAGCGAACACGGCCCCGCTGGAGTCCACGGCGATGCCGTCGGGATCCGAGATGGGATCGGACTCGGTGCCGCTGCCGTCGGCTGCCAGGCGCTTGACAGCTCTGGCGTCCCAGGTGCCTGCTCCTGCGCCCAGGTAGACCTCGCCGCTGGCCGGTGCCCGCAGCGCGCCGGGGGTGTCGTGCCCCTGGCTGAAAAGCTCCAGGTACCAGCCTTCGGGAGGCACGAAGCCCGCGGGCACCTCGGGGTCGGTGGTCTCGCAGGCGACCTCACCGCTGTCCTCACCGCTGTCCTCTACGGGCTCCTCGTCTTCGCAGCCGGAGAGGCAGGGCTCGGCCATGATGGGATGGCCCTCCAGAGCTGATTCGCCCGGGGGCTCGCACTCCCAGGGCGCCTCTGAGCCCAGCTCGCCCGGCAGCAGTGGCGCTACGGCTTCGCAGGCCACCAGGGGCAAGGTCAGCAGGACGAAAGGCCGGATCGAGTGCACGGTGACTCCAGCGCGGGGTGTCCAGGAGCCCATCGGCACCCCGGCTGGTGGCGTTGAGCGCTCGCTGCCCCCAGACGCAGATCGGCCGCCCCGGGAGGCGGCCGTGTTCTACGCAGGGGGGCGAGCTACTCGGGTTCGGGCCCGCACATCTCGGGGTTGTCGGAGCAGTAGGCGTACATGTCGCTGTTGCAGAAGGCCTGCTCGAGCTCGGGGTACTTGTCGCGCACCTCGGCGTGCACGGTGTCGCCGTCGACCCACACGTCGCGGGACTCGTACAGCAGGGTGCACTCGTCGATGTTGCGGCAGCTGCCGTCGTACACCGCGGTGGCGAAGGACAGGATGCTGTCGTCGATGGGCAGGCTGAAGGTCTTGAGCAGCACGGTGTACTCGATGCCCTCGCGGCCTTCGGTATCGACGGTGCAGTACTCGGCGGTGCTGCGGCCGGCGTAGGCCGGGGTGTCGCCGTAGTAGTCAGCGTTTTCGCAGAGGTTGTACTCGATCTCCACGGTGTTGCCGAGGGAGTCGGTGTACAGGCCGTAGAAGTCGCCAAGCTCGATACCCGGGGAGCCGTTGTAGTTGGCCGAGAAGCCGGCGGCCATGTCGAGGTCGCCGTCGTCCAGGTGGTTGTCGGGCCAGGCGTAGGTGGGAGAGGCGCCGTTGGTAGCCACCGAGGTGTTCCAGAACACGGCTTCAGGGTCCACCACGAGGCAGACCTGCCCGCCGGTGCCGATGAAGGTGAAGGTGGCGCCAGACTGGTCACCCGGTTCCGGGGCCCCGATGTCGGAGTAGGTGGCCAGCTCCATGCGGGTGGTGGAGTCGGCCCAGTCGGCGGAGGACATGACCTCCAGCTCGCCCAGCTCGAGCACGGGCTCCAGGCCCTCGGTGGGCGTGGGCACCAGCAGGTCGCCAGCGCGGTCGCAGGCTGCCAGGGCGAGCAGGGGGAAGACCAGGGAGTAGCTACGCATGGTTGGGATCCTCGGTCAGCAGCCGGAGGCGGGGCAGTCGAGCACCAGGACGGGCTCGTCGTCGGGGGAGGCCAAGATCCAGGCGTCCTTGACCACCCAGTCGCCTTCCATGATGTAGAGGCTGGGGTAGTTCAGCAGGTCGCGGTGGTGGCCACCCGCGTAGAAGTCGAGGTTGTAGTCGTACTTGTTGGGCCCGGTCACGGTCTCGTCGCAGGTGGAGAAGGTGAACTGCTCGGAGGGGTTGTCCAGGAAACCCCACACAGCCATGCCCTCGGCCCAGACCACGTGGTTCATGTGGAAGTCGGCCACGAAGTCGCCCACGCGGTCTTCGCCGCCGTAGTCGGCCAGCTCGTGGCCTTCGGCGATCTGCTCGAAGTCGAGCGCCGCGATCCAGTCGCCGTTCTCGTCTTCCTCGATGGCCAGGAAGCCGAACTCATCGAGGGAGGTGTGGTAGAAGTAGTCGAGGCAGTACTGCTCATAGTACTTCTCGCTGGTGACCTCGACGCCGAAGGGATCTTCGACGGGATCGTCGGACCACGAGAAGTACTCGATGATGCTCGCGAAGCTGTCGAAACGTCCCGTGGTGACCTTGCAGGCCACGGATTCGAAGCAGGCGAAGTCGAAACGCCCCACCGATCCACCCCCGTAGGGGTAGGTGTCACCGGGGTAGGCCGGGTCGATGACCGGGCCCATCTCCGGGTGGGGGTAGGGGAAGGAGTCGGTGCTGATGCCCGGGTAGGCCCCCAGCCACACCGGACCCAGGAAGCGGATGTCGGTGAGCTCGGTCTCGACCCCGTCGATCTCCACCACCTTGGTGGCGGCCTCCTTAGGCACGATGACCTGGCCGGCGAAGTCTTCTTCGGGGAGGTTCTCTTCGAAGCTACAGCCGGTGGCGCCGAACCCGAGAAGCAGAAGCGGAAGTGCGTTGCGCATCGTGTTGCCCATTAGAAGTGGTACCGGATGCCGCCGGTGATGCCCAGCGGGTTCTGACGGTCGGCGATGATCCAGCGGTTCTGCGCGCTGACGTAGCTGGAGTAGCGCGAGGTGGCCTGCTGGTTGTTTGTGAGGTTGTCGAGCAGGAGGGTGGCTTCCAGCTCGCCCTTGCGCACCGGGATGGCCTGGGACATCTGGATGTCGAAGGTCCACCAGCCCTCGGTGCGGGTGTATTCACCCACCGGGTCGCGCAGCAGTGCGTTGCCGCCGGCGGCTTCGGAGAAGTAGTACCGGGTGTAGGGGTGGCCGGAGTAGTACTGGATGCCCAGGCCCACCTTGGTGGTCCAGGGGTCCCAGGGCAGGTCATAGGAGCCGAAGGTCTTGACCTGGTGGCGCATGTCGGTCCACAGGTTGCCGTAGGCGTATTCCAGCTGCTCGGGGTTGGTGAGTGAGCCGGAGACGGCGGACTGCAGCGTGCCCTTGGAGACCACGTAGGAGTAGGTGGCCAGCAGCTGCCAGCGATCCGCGTAGTTCTTCTTGAACTGCACGTCGGTCTGGTAGTAGTCGCGACGGGCGATGTCGGCGGTGCGCAGGCGGTAGATGCCTCGGTACTGGCCGTCGCCGGTGCCGATGACGGAGTAGCCGTCTTCGGTCCAGATCAGGTTGGTCTCGTCGTAGTCGTAGATGTTGCGGGTGAAGCGCGCGGTGAAGCTGGCGCCGATGGCCATGTCCTGCACGATCTCGCGCTGGCCGCCGAAGACGAACTCGTCGGCGTGGGGGGCGATGGTCTCGTCCCACACGTAGTCGCGCATCACGCCGTCGCCGTAGGCCACGGCGTCAGAGGACTGGTTGCTGTAGCTGCCCAGGTATTCACCCCAGTAGGCCTTGGAGCCGAAGGTGTTGGCGGTGGAGGCGAAGGCCGCCACGGCCAGGCGGCCGGTGTCGTTGACGCGGCCGTAGCCACCGCGGATGACCGTCTTGCCGTCGCCCCAGGGATCCCAGGCGGTGAAGAGGCGCGGACCCCAGAGGCCGGCGTCCACGACGGCCTCGCCCTGGTCGTTGCGCTGCACGGTGCGGTCGAAGCGTACACCGTAGCGGAAGGTGAGGTTGTCGATGGGCTTCCAGGCATCCTGCAGGAACCAGCCGAAGTGATCGCCCTGGGCGATGGTGTGGTAGGGCCCGGAGATCTCCCACCAGTAGAAGTTCTTGAAGGTGCTGGGCGCGTAGGTGACCTCGTTGAGATCGACGAAGTACATGTTGCCGGTGTAGCCGACGATCTGGGTCCAGAGGGTGCGGTCCAGCTCGACGCCGGTCTTGATGTCGTGCAGCCCAGCGGCTTCGACCTGCAGCAGCGAGAACTTGCTGGTGAGGTTGTACCGGTAGCGATCGTCGAAGTAGTAGTAGTACCAGTTGTCGCTGGAGAATGCGTTGTAGCTGCCGATGCGACCGGGGGTGTAGAAGTCGAGGTTGTTCTCGGCTTCATCGGTCTCGCAGGGGTGGTAGCCCAGGTCCTTGTCGTGGGTACACGGCACACCGTAGACCTCGATGAAGGTCTTCTGGGTGGTGATCTTGGTCTCCAGGAAGGTCTCCGGAGAGATGAACCAGTCCCACTGGAGCGATCCGATGTAGCCGCCCTGCATCTGTCGGCCCTGGGCTTCCGGGGCGGTGTAGCGGTCGGACTGGGAGATGTTGTCGATGGTGGTGGGGTCGGTGTGGCCCAGGATGGTGAAGCGGTGGGCCGCGTTGGGCTGCATGGTGACCTTGCCCAGCAGGTAGTGGCCGTCGAAGTCGCGGGGCAGGTCGATGCCGCTGTTGGCGATGAGGGTGCGGTCCCACTCGTAGGAGAGGATGAACCAGGCCCTGTCGCGCACGATGGGGCCGGAGACCTTGGAGCTGAGCTGGTAGGTCTCCCACCTGCTGTCGAAGGCGGTGGGGGCCAGCTCATAGCCGTCGGCCGAGTAGCGGGCGTCGATCTTGGGGGACCAGTTGGCGTTCTGGATCCACATGCGCGAGTCGAACTCGAGCCGGTTGCCACCGGACTGGGTGACGATGTTGATGACGCCGCCCAGGCCTTCGCCGTACTCCGGGTCGAGCGCATTGGTGAGCACCTCGAGCTGCTCGATGGCGTCGAAGTTGAAGTTCATGGAGAAGGTGCCGGTGACCGGATCGGTGATGTTGACGCCGTCCAGCATGTAGGTGTTCTCGTCCGAGCCGGCGCCGGAGACGTTGGGGTTCGACCCGCCGGTGACGCCCGGCGCAGCCTGCACGGCGCTCTGGTAGGAGCGGCCGGTGGGCATGCGCTGCAGGAATTCCCTGGAGAGCACCTCGCCCTTGGAGGTCTGCTCGGTGTCGATGGTGGGCCGGCTCTCTTCGACGATGATCTCTTCACCGGCCTGCATGAGCGGCATCTCGATGGTGAGGTTCATCGTGCGGCCGATGTTGGTCTGCAGGTTGGGCTTGATGATCTTGGCGAAGCCAGCCTTTTCTGCGGACAACTCGTAGAGACCCGGTGGCAGCTCGAAGAAGGCGAAGCGGCCATTCTCGTCGGTGTAGCGCTGCTGCGCGCCACCGATCAGAGACTCCGAGGTGACGGTGAGCAGGACGCCCGGAATGGGCAACTGGCCTTCGTCGACGGTGGTCCCCTTGATGGCGCCGGTGGTGATGCCAGCCAGCGCAGCGGTGGGGAGGAGCAGGGCCAGGAGCGTGAGCAGGAGCATCAGCCTGGTCAGAAATCCGTTGGAGCGCATCATCGCGGACCTTGGAGTAGGAAGAGTGAGGGAACGGTCGCTGGCGTCTTCGCAGGGAGCAAGACGCACTTCGTGCGGGTACCGGAACGGGACAGGTGTAGGCGAGATGACCCCGAAAGTCAAACCGCGTCCGGGCGCGCGCGCGAAGGTCCACCCGCGGCCCTGCCCTTCGGGTGGCCGGCCGCGCGGCTGGTATGCGGGAGGGGACGGGGCCCTTCCGCAGTTGATCGCTGTCGACACCCCAGGCGTGCGCGGCCTTCCCTGGGCTGGAGCTTGACACGTGGCAGGCCCACCCGTAGGTTAGCCGTTGATCCATCCCCCCACGGAGACGGGTGCGCGTGCGCCCGCGTCCGGGTTTCATCCTTCCGAGGTGAACGCGATGTCCGGCTACGAACGTGCCCTGCTGCCTGGCCTGCTGGCCGCGGCCGCCCTGGTGGTGGCTGCCCCCACAGCCCAGGCTGCCATCATCCCGCTGACCACCGCTCAGCTCACCGATGCCTCCGACTACGTGGTCCGCGGCACCGTCAGCCAGATGTGGGTCGACACGGACGATCGCGGCTACCACTGGACCCGCGTGGAGCTCGAGGTGGAAGCCACCTACAAGGGCCCCGCCGATCTCGACGCCCTGCGGCTGGACGTCATGGGCGGCGTGCTGGGCACCGAAGGCACCATGGTCGTCTACACACCGCGCTTCGACGTGGGCGAAGAGGTGCTGGTCTTCGCCGAGCAGCTCGACAGCGGCTTGCTGGTGCCCACCGGCATGATGCAGGGCAAGGCCACCGTCCGGATCGACCCCGACAACGGGCGCGAGATGCTGGTGCGCTACAACCCGCCCCAGGAGCGGCCCTACGACCACCGCTTCATCCCCCACCCGGATCTGGCCGTTCGCATCTACCTCGACGACATCGTCACCCAGGTTCGCGAGCGCGACCTGGCGGGCTGGGACGGTGAACCTATCCCCGGCAAGTCCATGGAGCGGCTGCGCCAGATGCACCTGCAAGCCCCGGTGGAGGTGAACCGATGATCGCCCCCCTGCTCGCCGCCGCTGCGCTGCTCACCCCCCAGGCCCAGGCCTGGGAGCTGATGGGCAAGGCCTGGTCTGCCGCCGACTTCCCTCTCGAGTGGTACATGACCGACTACGAAGAGGACTCTCTCGAGAACGCCGGGACCTGGGGCTACGACTCGGTCTCCGACTACCAGGCTGCGATGATCGCCAACTCCTACGCCGCCTGGTACGACGCCGAGTGCGCCGAGATCGACGATCTCTACATGGGCATCGATCCCGGCAACGAAGGCTACACCAACGACGGCATCAACAAGTTCTACTTCGACGATCCCACGGGCACCCTGGGCACCGGCGTGCTGGCCGCGGCCGTCGTGCGCGCCACCGCCGAATTCCTGCGCGAGCAAGACGGCGTGTACCTGTACCGCATCGGCGACGCCGACATCTGCTTCAACGACGACATCGACTGGGGCCTGCTAGAGGAGCTCGAGGAGGCCTGCACCGGCGAGTCCTACGGCATCCAGCATGTCAACGTGCACGAGGTGGGCCACCAGCTGGGCATGGCCCACTCCTGCGAAGACGGCGACGCCTGCACCGACGAGTCGCTGTACTACGCCACCATGTACTGGTCTACGGGTGCCTGTGACCTCGACCGGGGCACCATCAACTCCGACGACATCGCCGGCATCAACGCGCTGTACGGCCCCTTCGCCACCTTCTCCACCGACGACGAGCGCTTCGGCGGTGTGCCGCTGGAGGTCTGCTTCGAGCTGTTCGCCTCCGAGAACGCCGAGGTCACCGATGTGCTGTGGACCTTCGGCGACGGCGAGACCTCCACCGAGATGAACCCCTGCCACACCTACAC
Source organism: uncultured Enterobacterales bacterium (assembly GCA_964512185.1). Taxonomy (GTDB): domain Bacteria; phylum Myxococcota_A; class UBA796; order UBA796; family JAFGLY01; genus CAZEJJ01. The sequence continues at coordinate 34,555 of CAZEJJ010000074.1, forward strand.
CGAGCAGGGCCAGTACTCGGTCAACGTCACCATCGGTGGTACCGCCGAGACCTGCGGTGAGTGGAGCTACGACTACAACGAGCGCGCCTACATCATCGCCTGTGCCGTGCCCGGTCCAGGCCTGAACCCCGAGACGGGCGCCGCCTACGAAGGCCTGTTCACCTACGAGCACGTCGAAGAGCTGCAGTACCAGATGGTCAACCGCGCCGACACCTCGGTGTATGGCTGCCTCGACACGGTGGTGTGGCAGATCTACTCGGGCAGCGAGATGATCCAGGAGATCAGCGCCTGGAGCCCCAAGGTGGAGTTCCCTGAAGAGGGCACCTACACCGTGCTGCTCAACGTGGGCGGCCCGGGCGGCATGGCCGCGGCTGAGATCGAGATCGACACCACCGCCGACAAGGCCGGTGGCTGCAACGTGGCGCCGGTGGGCCTGGGCCTGCTGGGTCTGCTGGGCAGCCTGGGTGTGGCGGTCTCTCGTCGGCGTCGCGAGGACTAGGAGCCTGTAGGGCGTACCGAATCTACCGCGGCCCACGATCCACACCTCTTGACGCGCCCTTCGCGGCGCTGCTGACATCAAC
>CAZEJJ010000075.1:0-34906 GCA_964512185.1 uncultured Enterobacterales bacterium
CGTAACGGGTGGCTTCAACACGCTGACAACTACGTCCGTGTCGTTCGCTGCAAGCCGGACCCCCATCCGCGGTCGCCTCGAGCCGCTCGCCTGGATTCGGCACCAGCGTCACGGATCCCTGCGTTCGCAGGGTCCGCGCCGCCTACGCCAGCTACGGCCTGGCGGGCGTGGCCGCCCTGAGCGTCACGCTGCACTTAGTGTTCTAGCGCACCCGCTCGATCACCCCGAAGCGCGCGTTGATCTCCACCCATGGGAACACGTGTCGATCCTTGGGGAAGTCATAGATACAGCGCTCGCGATCCCGCTCGGTGGTGATGAACTCCACCGTGTACAGCAGCGGTGACCAGTGGTGGGTGGACTGCACGCGGCAGCCGATGTCGCAGGCTCGCATGCGGCGGGCCCAGGCGTTGTCGACGTGCACCGGGTGGCCCACGGCTTCGTGGGCGGTCACCTGCGTGTCGTGCTCTTCGGTCTCCACCTGCCGTGTGAGCACGTTGGAGAGCAGCTCCAGGGCCTCGGGCAGGTAGTCCTGGCGCACCACGCCGCGGGTGATGGTGGTGGGCGCGGTGTCCAGGAACTGGCCCTCGCGGCCCAGGGTGAGCACACCCTCGGACGAGAGCGAATCGACGCCACCCATGGTCTTCACGAACACCGGAGCGTCCAGCAGCTGCCGGATGGCCCGCAGCGCCACCTGGATGGCCTGGCGGGAGAACAGCGCCTGGTAGTGGGACAGGAAGCGGTCCCCGTCCACCATGGCGCGCAGGAACTTGAGGTCTCCACAGCCGCCGTGGGCGGACCCGTTGGTGGCCGAGAACAGCAGGTGCCGACAGCGCAGCCCCGCCAACAGCGCCTGCTGCTCCGGGGTGCCCGCCACCAGGCAGCTCTCGGTCCACAGGCCGTTGGCGCAGCCCTGGCTGTAGCCGATCCAGCCCCAGGGGGTGCTCACCCCGCGGACGGCCTCTTCGACCCGCTGGGCGTTGTAGTCCAGCGAGCGCGCTGTGGCGGTGTCGGCCCGCACCACCGAGACACCGCGCAGCTCGTACAACCTGGAGAACGCATCCTCCAGCTCGCGACCGGCGGCCCCCTCGGTGACCACGCCCATGGCACTGACGATGGTGAAGTCGTAGCGGCCGGGAGGCGGGTCCATCAGCAGCCGCACCAGGGGGTCGCCCTTGAGGGCGCGTCGATCGGCCGGGTAGGCGTACAGCACGTCGATGACCGCGTCGAGCAGGGCCTGCTCGGCCCGGGGCACCGGGCGGCCGCTGCGGGCCACCAGCCACTCGCGCACGCGGTCCACCCGCTGCTGCGCGTTGCGCACCACCGACAGCAGCACCAGGGCGTCGTAGTTGCGCGCCCAGAAGCTGCGCAGCCAGGGGAGCTGGAAGGCCCGGGGCTCCTCGGCCAGCAGCTCGGTGCAGGCTGCGAAGGCCCGCTCGTAGGCCTGCCGGGCTCGGCGCCTCTTCGCCACCTCGCGACCGGTGAAGGTGCAGGCGCGACCGAGGGCATCAGCGTCGCGGATGGCCGCCCGGGAGGAGCGCACCAGCTCGCGGGGTGGGCTGGGGTTGTCGGGCACGGGGACCCTGCGGACCTGCAGCCAGGTGCGCAGCGCGCGAGCCGGCTCGGCTTCAGCGAGGATGACATCGGCGGCAGTGTTCAGCGCCTCGTAGTAGGAGTGCCGGGCGCGACGACCGCCGGCCAGAAAATCGTCGAGCCTGGGGATCTGCACGCCAAGCCGCTCCGAGAGCAGCCGCACCAGGTCGAGTGGTTGCCGCAGGGCTCCCTGCTCCAGCGCCAGCAGCGCATTGAGCTCCGAGACCAGGATGCGCGGGCTGTTCTGACACATCTCCACCAGCACCTGCCGCGCGAACGCGGGGGGCTGGTGGAAGACCAGGTCGAGCAGGAGGCGCTGGTTGTGCTGCACCACGCGGCCCTGCAGCGCGGCGGCCAGCCCGGCCTGCAGCAAGACCGCCACGTCGTCCGGACCCAGCAGGCAGTCGGGATGGACCAGCAGATCCGAGGGCTCGCCGGGGACGCGGACCGCCGCGAGGCCCGCTGATCCCTTGACGCTGGGAGGCAGGAACATGGCGATGGCCATGGCCTGCGGCGCATAGCCGAGCCCCCCGTAGCTCTCGGCGATGGCACGCACCCGCTGCTTGATGGCCCGGATCACGCCCAGGCGCGCCAGCGCCACCTCGCCCCAGTCGTCCCGATCCTGGGCGATGAGCCAATCCAGCTGCACCAGCGAGAGGTAGGGCGCAACCCGCGCCACGCGCTGCGCGAAGCCCGCGGGGAGCGGCGCGCTGTCCATGACCGTGCCGTAGATCTCGCCCGCGGGGGGCAGGCCGCTGAACAGGGCCACGTAGCCGGGCTGCTCCGCCAGCGAGGGCTGCTCCTTGACCGCACGGACCGCCAGGGGCTCGGTGGGCCCCAGCACCTGCGCCAGCCAGCGCACGGTGCGGTCCACCTCGAAGCCGTATTCATGGGGCGGCAGCACCTCGTCCAGCAGGCGCTTGGTGGCGATCACGTCCAGGCCATCGCCGTCGGTGACCTGCTCGACCAGGGGCAGGATGCGGCCCTGCAGCTCGGGGCCCTCCACCAGGATGCGGGAGAGCAGGCGCGCCAGCGTGGGGCCCGGGATGGCATCGGCCGGCTGCTCGACACCCTCGGCGTCCATGGCGGCGTCCACTCGCCGGGCGAAGCTGCGCAGCTGCTCCAACAGGTCGGCGCCCTCGTCGGTGAACACGCGCACGGCGTCGATCACGTGGTCCAGCGCTTCGTCCGAGGCCAGCAGCTCGAACCAGCGCTCCAGCTCCTGGTCGGGGTTGATGAGCGCGTTGAAGTAGCGCGCGTCGTAGAGCCCTCCCTCGGGGCCCGAGATGCTCAGCCCGCCCACGGCGTTCACCGCCAGCTCGAGCTCCCCCGAGCGCAGCTCGGCCACCAGCGGCTCCACCACCTGGCCAGCGGAGCCCCGCAGCACGGGAGACTGCCCGCGCAGATCGTAGGCCACGCCGACGCGGGCGCGGCCGAGACCCGTGGTGTCGAGCACCCCCTCCACCACGTCGGTGACGAGGCTGCTGCCAGCGGGCAGCTCGAGCTGGCGCGAGCCCAGCTCGAGCTTCACCTGCTGCAGATCCAGCTCCAGCCTGGACCCGCCGAAGTCCAGCTCCAGGGGGCCCCCGTCCAGCTCGGTCGAGCTGGCCCGGCCCTGGAAGGACAGCCCAGCGCGCACCTGGCTGAGCAGCTCTCCATCGTCGATGTCCAGCTCGGGCAAGGCCGAGACGCGGGTGGCTCCTTCCAGCCGCACCTGGGCGCGCCCCTCCAGCTCCAGGCAGGCCTCGGCCGCGCCGCTGGCCTGCAGCGACCCGCTGAGGGAACCCTCCAGCTGACGCAGCCGCAGCAGGGTGGTGCCGTCGTCCAGATAGCTGCCGTCCAGCACCCGGAAGCCCGAGGCGAAGCTCATGGAGAGACTCTGGGTGCGGCCCTGGCCCGTCTCGGGATCGAGATCGATGGCGCCCGAGCCCTCCAGGCGCAGATCTTCGAGCCGGGCCTGCGCGTCCACCCCCCCCCGCAGGACCGGCTGGGTGTAGCTGACCCTGGCGTCGAGGCTCGCCAGGCTCGACCCGGGCCGCAGCCGCCCCGACAGGGACAGGCGCAGCTTGTCTGCGGGCCAGCCTCCATCGACGGCAGCCAGGGCGCAGCAGCCCATGACCGTGCTGCGCGGATCATCGCCGGGTGGCTCCAGCACCCGGATGCCCACCTGGCCCTCCAGACCCAGCGTGTCGCCGTCGAGATCCACCGCCACGTCCTCCAGCTCCACCTGCACCTGCTCGGCCTGCACACGGGCGGCGAAGCGCAGCCTCACGCGCGCCGGCTCGGGTAGCTGCAGCTCGCTGCGCAGCGTGCCACCATCGGGCAGATGGGCGTGCACCTCCACCGCGGGCAGGTCGGTGTGCAGGTCAGCGTTTCCGCGCAGGCTCACGAGCAGCTGGGCCAGGGTGATCGCCAGGTCGGCGGTGGGGATACTCTCGGTGCGCAGCTGGGCGGTGGCCAGGGGCTTGCCCGACATGAGCCGGGCCAGCGAGGCGTAGGGGTAGGGGATGACCAGGTAGGGGACGTGCAGGTCCTCGAAGGGCACCGGCGCGCGGCCCAGCACCTGCACCAGGCCGGTGAAGCGCAGGTCCAGCAACCAGCTGTCGCCCCGGAGGACGGGACGCGCGGAGACATGCCGCAGCTCCACCTGCGCGACGCGCTCGGATCCGTGCTGCAGACCGGTGCGCAGCTCGTGCAGCACCTGCCGCTCAGGGGTGTCGGGCGGCAGCCAGCGATCCAGGCGTGGCCGCAGCCGGCCGCTGATGGACCGGCGCAGCCGGTGCACGCCCGCGCTGGCCGTAGGGCTCGCCGCCAGGCGGCGCAGGCGGCCCAGCAGCGCCCCCAGCTCGTGGTCCTTGAAGACGCTGTTGAGCCGCGCGAGCACCGGCACGATGTTGTGCAGCACCAGGGGAGGATCGAAGGACAGCGCGGCGGAGGTGATCCTGGCTTCGGAGGGATCGTCGCTGCTGCGCTCGGCCGCTACCCAGCCGCGTCCCTGGCAGCCTTGGGGCACATCCACCGGAAAGACCTGGTCCGCGATGAGGGGCAGCTTGATCCTGCCGGCCTGCAGCTGGGCCTGGAAGCGGCAGTGCAGGCGGCGAACGAGATCGGCGTCCACGCCCAGGCGATCCATGTCGAAGGACACGGGGGGCACCAGCGGTGAGAACTCCTGGTCGCCGAGACCTTCGGTGGCGAGCCGCACCACCAGCCGGGCGCGCTCCTCCAGATTCCGCTGGCCGGCCTGCCGCTGTTGGTCCGTTCCTGGCATCCGTCCTCCTCCCAGCGGCGCCGCCGGGCGCGCGGGTGCTGCGAAGCCCCTCCGTATCCGGCGGTCCCGGTGGACCCCAGCGACGAGGCGTGTTCCTTGCAGACCCGGCCAGCCGTGCCTCGGGCGTCCGAGCGGAGTATCAGGAGACCACGGCATGCATGTCCCCCTCAGGAGGATCCATGGAGTACCTGGAGCGGCTCGACAGGGGGGGACAGGATCTGGAGCAGGCCGCCTGGTACGCCATCCGCGACGACAGCGACGCGGCGCTGGAACGCTACGTGCTCAGCACTCCGCAGACCCGCGCCATCTGCAACCAGCCCGAGCTGATGGGCGTGGCCTACACCGAAGCCCTCTGCCAGGGCATGGTCGCAGGGCTCCAGTGTGCTCCCTTTCGCCACATGCTGGAGCAGCATCCCGAAGAGGCCATCTGCGTGCTGCACCTGCTGCGCGGAGGGCTCAACTTCGAGCTGCGCCGGGCGCTGCACCAGGCGCTGGGCCTGAACCGCCACGGCGCGGCCTTCATGAGCTCCCAGCGCTTCCAGCGCGACGGCACCTGGAGCGTCACCGAAGACTCCTACCGCAAGCTCGACATCCCCGACCGCGCCGTGCTGCTCGTGGGCGATGTGGTGGCCACGGGCGTCACCCTCGAGAACGGCCTGGAAGCCGTGCTGCAGCACATCGTCGACCAGGGCCGTTCGGTGCGGGCGCTGATCTTCGTCACCATCGGCGGTCCGCGCGCCCAAGCCGTGCTGGGAAAGCTCGACGGCAGGCTGCGCGAGGCCTTCGGCGAAGCCTACGAGCGAAGCTGCCTGATCTACCTCGAGGGCCGCTTCGAGCTCGCCCACCAGGACACCCCGCTGGCCATCAAGGAGCCGGGCACCGATCTGCTGCGCCGGGGAGCGCTCCTGGCTCCCGAGCTCGTGCTGTCCCAGTACGACGCGCTCTCCTACGCTCTCGAACGCTGCAGCATCTACGACGCTGGCTCCCGCGCCTTCGACGTACCCACCTACGCCCGCGACGTGCTGGAATACTGGCAGCAGCTGCGGGGCCTGGCCGAGCAGGGCTGGTCCCTGCGCGACGCCATCCTGGAGCGCTGGCCCGAGGCCGCTCCCAGCGACCGGGCCGCCTTCCTCACCGCGGCCAGCCGACGCTGGCAGGGCCTCGACGCAGCTCTGCTGCACCAGGTGCTCGCCGCCCGCCAGGCCTTCTGGGCCGAGCTCGTCGGTCCCTTCGGCAACCGGCCATCCACGCTGCAGGCCCTCTGCGAGCAACGCATCCAGGCACTGGCCACGGCCGCCGCGCTGGCCCCGGAGACCCCATGAGCCCCCTCGAACCACACCACCTGCACATCGGCCGCGACGAGGTCCGGGGCAACGACGGCCTCGGGCGCGTGTTCTTCGTCCCCGGATCCGCCGGGCGGGTGAAGGCCCTCGCCGACCACTTCCACGACGTGCAGGTGTTCCCCTCCCCTCGCCAGCTCGATGTCTACCTGGGGCGCTACCAGCGCGACGGCTTCTCCATCGACGTCGCCTCCTGCCCCACGGGCATGGGCTGCCCCAGCCTGGGCATCATCATCACCGAGCTGCTCGAGCTGGGCGCACGTCGCCTGCTGCGCGTGGGCTCCGCCGGCTCGCTGCAGACCGGCCACATCGGCGACGCCGACCTGGTCATCGCCACCGGCGCCGTGCGCGACGAGGCCACCTCCGATGCCTACGCCCCGCGCGAGGTCCCGGCCCTGGCACACCCCGACTGGGTGCGCGCCCTGGAGCAGGCGGCCCACAGGCGCGGGCTCGCCGATCGCTGCTTCACCGGTCTGGTGCACACCAAGACCTCCCTGTACGGCCGCGAGTTCGCCCTCGGACCCAGGGCCGCGGAGAACCAGGCCTACATGCGCCTGATGTCCGAGCTGGGCGTGCTGGCAACCGAGATGGAGAGCTCTCACCTGTTCATCCTGGCGTCGGCCTACAGCAGCTCGGTCGCCCCCATCGGCAAGCCGGCGCGCGGTCCGGGAGTGGTCAAGGCTGGCTCCCTGCTGGCCGTGGTAGGCGACGAGGGCGTCTTCGGCCCGGCGCACAAGTCCCGCCCCACCGAAGAAGCCGCCATCTCCGTCGCGCTGGATGCCGCGCTCGAGCTGGTGCGGTCCGAAGAAGAACCGGGATAACGGAACAGAGCAGCCTGCTGCCCCGGCAGGCCGGTCCCCGCCACAGTCCACACGCCCAGGCAGCCATGCTCCCTCCACGGCCCCCCAGCGACGCCAGCGAGGAGGCCCTGCTCGATCGCCAGCAGGTGCAGACCTTCACCCTGGCGCTCGACAAGGCCATGCGCGCGCAGCGCCTCTACGGCGGGCAGGAGTCGGCCTTCGTCAGCCGACTGCTGGACAACCTGGAGCGCGAGATGGGCGACCTCCTCTCCCAGGCCAGCATCACCCTGGGCGTAGCCTCGGTGGGCTTCACCTGGCAAGGTCGGCCGCTGTTCACCGAGGAGGTGGAAGACATCCACCTCCCCTGGGCCTTCCGTCTCTTCTGCGACGGCATCCGGGAGATCAGCTTCCTCAAGACCCTGCAATGGGACGAGGTGCTGGAGTTCCTCGACATCCTCTCCACCAACCCCAGGATCGAAGAGGACGACCTGGTCACCCTGCTCTGGGAGCGCGACTTCGACGGCATCCGCTACTACGCCGCCGACACCTTCGCGGCGGGGCTGGTGGTGGACGAGAACGGCGACCTGGTGCTGGCCAGCTCCCGCAAGGTGAAGCAGGATTCCGGCGACGGGGTCGAAGAGGTCACCCTGAGCCCCAGCGACATCCGCCTGCTCACCGGCGAAGAGCACCTGTCATGGCTGCGCCTGTCCCAGGCCCCCGCCCGCTCGGGCGGCGCCCACGCCTGGCAGGCTGCGCGCCTCAAGAGCAGCCTGGAAGACAGCGCCGACCTGCCCCGCTTCCTGGGCATCGCCCTCGAGCTGCTCCCCCCCGACGCCCAGGTGGGCACGGGCGCCGTGGCGCTGCTGGTGGACCAGCTCGAGGTGCACCTGGCCCGGCGCGACGTGGACGCCCTGGTGGCCTTCCTCCAGACCACCGCCCAGGCGCTGGTAGCGGGCCGCCGCAGCGCTGCGGCGCTGCTGGGGACCCTGTTCGCGCAGGAGCGGAGCGCCGTGCTGGCCCCCATGCTGGCGGAGAGCGGCGACGCCCTGGTCTCCGTGGTCACCGCCCTGGTGGCCTACGGCGATGACCAGCAGCTGCACCAGCTGCTGGGGCGCCTGCCCGCCTGCCCCTTCCAGCAGGCGCTCGAGGCCGCCTTGCTGGAACAAGGGGTCGACCTCACCCCGCTGTACGCCGGGCGACTCGCCGACACCGACGCCACCGTGGTGCACGCCGCCATCGCGGCGCTGGCCCGCCTGGGCACGCCCGCCGCTGTCGAAGCCCTGGGGGGCCTGCTCACGCACCCATCCACCGAGATCCGCAGAGCAGCGCTGCAGGCCCTGGAGGGGCACTACCACCCGAGCATCCGTGCCTCGCTGGTCCGCGTGCTGGGCGACTCGTTGGCCGGCAACCGCATGCTGGCCCTGCGCTGCCTGCGCGGGGTCACCGATCCCACCATCACCCGCGCCCTGGCCGAGGCCGTCCAGGACCCCCGCTTCGAGCAACGCACCCTCGAGGAGTGCGCCGCCTTCTACCGCGCCCTCGCCGCCAGCCAGGACGCCAGAGCTGTGGCCTACTTCCAGCGCGTGCTCGCGCGGCGGAACTTCCTGCGCAACACCACCACCATCGCCCACCAGCTCATGGTGGCCCGCGCCCTGGCCACCATGACCGATCCCTCCGCCCGTCAGCTCATGGCCACCATGGCCAAGGCCGGGCACCTGCCGCGCCAGATCAGGCTCGCCCTCAAGAACGCCCTGCACGGCAAGACCAGCGAGTGACCCCATCGTGAGCGAGCGCACCGAAGAGCAGCAGATCCTCCAGAAAACGGGCACCGATCTGCTCCTGAACCTCTACGGCCTGACCCGCTCCGTGGTGCTGTACGAGCCCAACAACGACACCATCGCCAACCAGGTGGAGCTGCTGATCAAGCTGGTGCGCGGCCACGCCCGCCAGCAGCACGAAGGCCTGCGCCTGCAGCTGCTCTCCGATGAGTTCTTCATCAACGGCAGGCTGCTGCGCGCCGATCCCCGCTTCTGGGAGCGAGGGGTCGAGCTGGCGAAGTTCCTCGATCAGCTGGAGCTGGGGGAGCTGGCCTTCGACGCGGAGATCACCGGCGATCAGCTGCACCGCTTCGTGGGCGACCTCTCCACCAGCCTGCGCAGCCAGCGCAACCAGCTGGATCCAGAAGGCTACGGCGGCCTGCAGACCGGAGAGAGCTCCGGTCAGTCCATGGCCAGCTTCGACTTCAAGCCCGACCGCTTCGCCATGCTCATCTGCGGCAGCCTGCTGGAGGTCATGGAGTGGTTCTACGCGCAGCGTGAGCGCCGCGGGCTCTCGCTGTTGCCTCTCCGTCGATCGCTGCAGCTGGTGATCGACACCGCCGCCAAAGACCCGGCCATGTTCCAGATCATCGCGGCCATCCGCGACCCGGCCCAGCCCCTCTCCTGGAGCCAGGCGCGGCTCGCAGCCACCATCGACACCGTCTGCTTCGGCCACTTCCTCACCCTGCACCGCCGCGAGGTCATGAGCCTGGCCCTGGCCGCGGTGCTGTCGGGGGTGTCGGATCAGGCCGACCCCAAAGAAGCCGTGCGCCCTCTGCTGCACCTGCGGGGCCTGCGCGACGCCGCCATGCCCATGGTCCTGGCAGTGCACGACGCCCGCGCCATCTGCCAGGGGGGCCGCGGTGGCATGGCGGGCCACCTGCTGGCGGTCTGCGAGGTCTACCACGACCTCACGGCGGCCAACCAGGAGGGGCTCGCCCTCACCCCCCGCGAAGCCCTCAAGATCATGCTGGAAGGCCAGATCGCGGGGCTGGACAGGGGCACAGTGCAGGCCTTCGCCGACTACAAGGGCCCGCACCCACTCGGATCCGCCGTGGTGCTCTCCAACGGGGCCACGGCCGTGGTCATCGCCCACGGCGCCACCGAGGCCGCCCGCCATCGCCCCACGGTGATGCTCTTCGACGGCGAGGGGCTGTACGGAGAGCCCACCAACCTGGCGACCACCGAGGAGTTCTGGATCGAACGCCACCCTGGTGCCGACGAGGTCCAGCTGAACCTGGCCCGCACCTGAGATCTCAGGGGGCGGAGTCCTGCCAGGCCAGCAGCACGCCTTCGTCCTCCGCTCGGAGCTGGAGCAGCGGGGTGCCAGCCCCTGGAGCCGAGACACTGATCTGCTGTCGCTGCCGACGCAGCAGCACGGCTCCCCCCGAGCTGGGTAGGGAGGCATGCCCCGCCGCAGGCCAGCTGGCTGCGCGCAGCTGGGGCAGATCGCGATGGCAGCGCCGGGCCGCGAACCAGACCGGGACCAGCTGAGCACCCGGCAGCCACAGCTCTCCAGAGGACGGGCCCTGGCCCTCCACCTGCAACAGCCGCTGTCCGCCGTCGTAGTCCCGGGAGCTGGTGCGCAGGGCGCCGTCGTGCGACTCCATCTCCACCAGCAGCGGCCCCGCCGGCCGCCAGCGCTCCGCCCACTGGGCGTAGCCGTCGCAGTGCACCGGCGGAGGCCTGGCCGACAGCAGCCAGGCATCGAAGACCCAGCCCGATCTGGTGTCCCAGCGCACGCGGACCCAGCGTCCCGGCACCGAGCCCACCCGCGTGAGCGGCTGCGGATCCGGCCCGGAGAGCAGTGTCAGCTGGGCGCCGTAGGGCACCGAGGCCAACACCGCGGCGTCCTGGCCCGGCGCGGCACGCAGAAAGAGGTCGGGCATGGCCACCACCCAGCGCGGCTCCACGGTGATCAGGTCGGCCGCCCACAGGGGAGGAGATAGGAAGCAGGCCCAGCAGGCCCAGCAGACCAGCAGCCGGCGCGCCGCTCTCAACCGCCGTCCTCCACGCTCGCCACCTGGTACAGGGCCACGTAGTCCCAGCGCCTCACGGGCAGCAGCAGACCGCTGTCCACCAGCGCCAGGAAGCGTTCCCGCAGCCTGTCGGTGCGCCCCGCCTCGAGATCGGCGTTTTGCCCCACCAGGAAGAAGCGGTGGTGCACCAGCAGGTGGGAGAGCCCCTGGGCACGCAGCTCCGCGGCCAGGGTCTGGGGGTCTTCGTGGGCGTCCAACAGCTGCTCGAGGCGCCAGGCCTCGAAGATGCAGTCCACCCGGTAGTCACGCCGCAGGTAGTAGGTCTTGTTCCGCATCCAGACCATCCAGATGCGCCCATCGGGTGGTACCAGCTGCTCCAGCTCCGGAAAGATGGCGTAGGAATCGGGCATCAGGGCCCTCAGGACGGTGTCGCGGTCCATGCGTCCCGACAGCCAGGCGGAGCTGTGCTGCCGGTGCCAGACCTGCTGCTCCAGCTCGGCGGTCCAGCTCACGCTGGCCACCAGGGCCAGCGCCAGCAGCAGGCCCCGCAGGCGCTCCGAGAGCTGATCGAAGGCCACCACCGACAGGGCCGCCAGCGCCGGCAGGGCCGGCAGCCAGAAGCGCATCTGCTGAGTGCTCAGGGCCCAGAAGATCGAGAACCCCGCTGCGAAGCCCAGCACGGCCAGCAGCGGCCGCAGCTGGGGCTTGCAGCGCAGGCGCCATGCGAGCACCAACGCGGCCAGCAGGCCGAGCCCCAGGACGGGCCCGTTGGACCCCTCGAACAGGTCGAACATCTCCCTGGTGGTGAAGAAGCGCCAGGGCAGCAGCAGGTAGTCCAGGGGCGCCCTGCCCGCGCCGTAGTTGGCCAGGATCTCGCCCCAGGCCATGGCGCGCCACTCGCTCCATCCTTGACCCCCGAACAGGCTCCAGGCAGAGGGAAAGACGGGGTTGCCGCGCTGGATCAGGTTGCGCAGGTAGAAGGGACAGCCCACCAGCGCCGCGAGCCCGCCGAAGCGCGCCAGCCGACCCAGCAGAGCGCGGTCGTCCCGGCGACCCCAGCCGTCGAAGAGCAGCACCAGCCCCAGCAGGCCACAGACCACCAGCCCAGGGAACTTCACCGAGGCCGACCAGCCGGCGAAGATCGCCGCGGGGACCAGCCAGACCCGCTGCCCGTTCAGCGTGCGCACCACCCCCTGCAGGGCCAGGGCTACCAGCAGCAGCATCCAGGCTTCCACATAGGCCGAGGGGGTGTACTGCATCATGGTGGGGTGCAGCAGCACCAGGAAACCCGCCAGCCAGGCCGCCTGGGGACGGGAGCCCAGAGCGCGCGCCAGCCCCACGGTGGCCAGGGCCGCGAAGCCCGCCGTCCACACGGACAGCAGCCGTGGGTTGAACACCGGGTAGCGGTCGGGTTCCAGCCCGAGGGCGTACAACAGCGAGAGGATGCTCTCCCAACCCAGCGGGAGGAAGGTGAAGATGTTGTCGTCGGGCACCGTGTAGCCGCCATGCAGGGCGAAGAGCCGCGGCAGGGCGAGGTGGTAGGTCATGTCGTCCTGGTACCAGGCGGGCACCGTGGCCATCAGCAGCAGGGGGGTCAAGACCACCAGCCCCGGCAGGAGCAACCACGCGCTCCGGGGAGGACGGGACGGACGTTTCAGGCCGGCCACCGCGAAGGCCAGCCCAGCCAGCAGCCAGGCCCCCGCGCTGAGGGTGCCCAGCGTGCTGGTGAAGACCAGCACCATCCCACCCAGCTGGCACCAGGCGAGGCCCACGGCCGCGGCGGCGGCGAGGCGCGTGGAGCCGTCCAGCTCGAGGCCCTCGCGCCGCTCCCACCAGCGCACCACCGGCGCTCCCACCAGGGGCAGGAGCAGCACGAGCGCGGACAGGGCGATTTCAGCGAGCCAGTGCATGGGGGGTCTCTCGCGAGGCCAGGGACAGGCTAGTCGAAGAACCCTCGACCCGCCTCGGCCATGTCGCGCAGCACCTGCGCCGGTGCGTAGCGGCGCCCATGATCGGCGGCCAGCTGATCGAGCCGGGGCACCAGGAGCGCCAGGCCCTGGCGATCCATCCAGGCCAGGGGTCCACCGCTGGCGGGGGCGAAGCCCAGCCCCAGCACGGCGCCCAGCTCGGCGTCGCGGTTGCGCCGCAGGATGCCCTCGTCGAGGGTGCGCGCCACCTCACAGGCCTGCACCGCCAGCAAGCGGAAGGCCAGCGCCTCGACGGTGGACTCCGCGGGAGGGCCGCCCGCCAGATCGGCCAGCCCCGGCCAGAGCCCGCGCCGGCGCCCATCCTCGTACTCGTAGAATCCGGCTCCGTCGGCGCGGCCAGCCCGCTCGAACTCGTCCACCATGCGCACCACGAGATCGGCGCCCGGGATGTCCAGCTGATCGCCCAGGTAGGGACGCGAACCCGCCACGACGTGCTTGCCAAGCCTGAGGCTGATCTCGTCGAAGACCTGCAGCGGAGGCACCGCCATGCCGGCCACGCGCGCGGCCCACTCGATCAGCGCCGGCGCGTGCCCCTCGGCCACAAGCTGGGCGCCTTCGAGGATGTAGGCCGCGAAGACGCGCGAGGTGAAGAAGCCGAAGCCGTCGTTGACCACGATGGGGGTCTTGCGGATGCGCCTGCCGAAGGCCAGCGCCCGACCGAGGGTGGCGTCGTCGGTCACCGCACCGAGGATGACCTCCAGCAGAGGCATGCGCTCCACCGGTGAGAAGAAGTGCATCCCGATGAAGCGCTCGGGACGCTGCGAAGCCTGTGCCAGATCGGTGATGGGCAGGGCCGAGGTGTTGGACGCGAAGATGCCCCCAGGGGCGAGCAGGGGCTCGACTTCGCGGATGACCCGGTGCTTGAGGCCCACGTCCTCGAAGACCGCCTCGATGACCAGGTCGGTGCCCCGCAGGTCTTCCAGCTCGAGGCTGGGACGGATGCGCGCCAGGATGCGCTGCGCCTCGTCCGCGCCCTTCTTGCGGGCCAGCCTCCTGGCCTGGTCGGCGCAGTGCGCCATGCCCTGGTCCAGGGCCGCCTGCCTGATGTCGCGCAGCACCACGTCACAGCCGGCCCGGGCGCAGAGCCAGCCCAGCCCGGCTCCCATCATGCCCGCCCCGAGCACCGCCACCTTGCGGATCTCGTCGCTCTCCACCCTGGGCAGCCCCTCGAGCTTGTCCGCGGCGCTCTTGTGGAAGAAGAATGTGCGCACCATGTCCTTGGCGCCCTGGCTCACCCCCAGCGGCACGAAGTGGCGTATCTCCAGCTCCAGCGCCCGATCGAAGCTCAACCTGGCGCCCTCCTGCACGGCGCAGAACGCGGCCTCGGCCGCCGGGTAGGCGCCGGCGGTCTTCTTGTAGAGCATGGCTGAACCGGCCATGAACATGTTGCGCGCGTCCTCGCTGTCGGGCGCCGGCGGGGGCCAGCGGAAGCCCTTCTTGTCCCAGGGCTGCTGGTGGCCAGGGTGCTCCAGGATCCAGCTGCGTCCGGCTTCGAAGGCCGCCTCGGGCGAAGCCACCAGCGCGTCCACCAGGCCCTTGGCCTTGGCGGCCGGCGCGGGCAACAGCCGTCCCTGGGTGATGAGCTCGAGGGCGGCCTGGAAGCCGAGCATGCGCGGGAGCCGCTGGGTGCCCCCGGCTCCCGGGATGACCCCCAGGGTGACCTCGGGCAGGCCCAGCTTGACGCGCGTGTCGTCCAGCGCCACGCGATGGTGGCAGGCCAGGGCCAGCTCATAGCCGCCGCCCAGCGCCGAGCCACAGAGCAGCGCCACCACCGGGACCCCCAGGGTCTCCAGCTGGCGATAGCCGCGGCTCAGGGCGCTGACCATGGTGAACATGCTCTGCGCATCGCGCTCGCGGTAGACGTAGTCGAGATCGGCACCCACGCAGAAGTCGCGGTGGGCCGAGGCCACCAGCACGCCGCTGAGCCCTCCGAGCTGCTGCAGCTGCTCCAGGGCGGCCAGCAGCGCCTGGCCGAAGGCGGGACCGATCTTGTTGACACCGCCCGCACCCTGCAGCCAGAGGGTGGCGATGTGGCTCTGCTCGTCCAGCTCGATCCGGACCATTGCCTGGCTTTGATCGCTCATGTCACACCCGCTCGATGATGGTGGCGATGCCCATGCCGCCGCCGATACAGAGGGTCACCAGGCCGGTGGCCAGCCCTCGATCCTCGAGGGCGTCCAGCACGGTGCCCAGCAGCATGGCGCCCGTGGCGCCCAGGGGGTGCCCCAGGGCGATGGCGCCGCCGTTGACGTTGACCCTGTCGGGATCGACGCCCAGCTCCCGCATGTAGAGCATGGGGACCACGGCGAAGGCCTCGTTCACCTCGTAGAGATCGATATCGGACGGCTGCATGCCCGCCCGGGCCAGCGCCCTGCGGGAAGCCTCCATGGGCCCGGTGAGCATGATCAGCGGCTCGCTGCCCACCACCGAGATGGCAGCCACGCGGGCTCTGGGCTTGAGGCCCAGCTCCAGGCCCACGGCCTGGTTGCCCAGCAGCACGGCGGTGGCGCCGTCGACGATGCCCGAAGAGTTGCCCGCGGTGTGCACATGGCGGATGCGCTCCACCTGGGGGTAGCGACGCCGCGTGAGGGCATCGAGCCCGAAGCGCTCGCCCATGAGGGCAAAGGCGGGCTTGAGGCTGGCCAGAGCCTCGAGGCTGGCGTCGGGGCGCAGGTGCTCGTCCGCCGCGAGCAGAGGGAGGCCCGCCTTGTCCACCACCGGCACGATGCTGCGCTCGAAGGCGCCCGCCCGCTGGGCGGCGGCGGCGCGTCGCTGGCTCCGCAGCGCGAAGGCGTCGATCTCTTCACGGCTGAAGTCGTGGATGGTGGCGATGAGGTCGGCGCTGATGCCCTGGGGCACCGCACCGATGGACCACTGGGTGGCCGCGTCCCACCAGGCTCCGCCATCGGAGCCCATCTTGACCCGGGACATGCTCTCGACACCGCCGGCCACCACCAGGTCCTGGTAGCCGGAAGCCACCATGGCCGCAGCGTGGTTGACGGCCTCGAGGCCCGAGCCGCAGAAGCGGTTGTGGGTGACACCGGGCACCTCTCGCGGGTAGCCCGCCTCGAGCACCGCGA
The DNA here is from genome assembly GCA_964512185.1 of uncultured Enterobacterales bacterium. GTDB lineage: Bacteria > Myxococcota_A > UBA796 > UBA796 > JAFGLY01 > CAZEJJ01. Next base: position 15,863 of record CAZEJJ010000075.1, read on the forward strand.
AGCGAGCGACGCAGGCACCCTGCTCGCCGGCCTGGGTGACACAGCCCGCCACCACGTCGTCCACCCAGCAGGGGTCGAAGCCCGTGCGCTCGGGCAAGGCCCGCAGGGGCGCCGCGAACAGATCTACAGGTCGGACCGTGTTGAGGCTTCCGTCGGACCGGCCGCGGCCGCGCGGTGTGCGGACAGCGTCGTAGATGAAGGCATCTGGCACGTTGCACCTCGGGTGCTGGGGAGGTCGGGAGTAGCCAGCCAGGGGGAGAGCCGCAGCGGTTCGGCGCGGGCCCGCGCCAGGGGCTGCTGCTGCCGGTGCAATTCGGGCACGCTCAGCCCCACCGCTGCCCCCAGCAGGCCGCCCGCGATCACGTCGCTGGGGTAGTGCCGGCCGCCGGCTACGCGCAGACCGCCCATGGTGGCTGTGAGCAGCCCGGCTCCCAGGTAGGCGGGCAGGGGCCGGGCCCCGTGATGCACGAACACGCTGGCGGTGGAGAAGGACAGCGCGGCCTCGAAGCTGGTGTGCCCCGAGGGGAAGGAGCGGTAGGCCTCGGCGGTTCCGAGGCTGTCGATCACATCCTGGGGCGGATCGTCCAGGGTGGTGTAGGGCCGCGGGCGGTCCACGGCGGTCTTGACCAGGTCGGTGACGAAGCCGTTGACCGAAAAGCTCTGCACCACCATGGCCGCCGGCGTGAGCACGTCACCCGCTCTCCGGCCCGCCAGACCGCTGGCCACCAGCGCACCAGCGATGCTGCCATAGAGCAGGTAGTCGCTGGCCGCGGGCACGGCCGGGGACCAGTCGCTGGGCACGATCCGGTCGATGGCCATGAGCTCGCCGCTGCCTGGATCGGTGGGCACGCTGCTGTGCACCGCGGTGTAGAGCAGCAGCCAGGTGGCACCGGTGGAGACCGTGATGGAGCTGTCCACCACCGGGTCCCAGGAGTAGGGAGGCTCCAGATCGTAGGCCTGGGCCGAGGCGCAGGCCAGGGCCAGGATGGCGGGGATCATCCCGCGCTACTTGACCTCGAAGGGGAAGACGGTGCGCTGCTCCTCGGGGATCTTGTCGAGGGAACCGGGATCGGTCTCGATCAGGATGCCCTGCGTGGCGAAGGCGTAGATGCCCTCCGCGAGCTGCTCATCGGGGGAGAGCACGTACATGTCTTCGGTGTGCAGGCCCCGCAGCGTGAAGGGCACCTCGACATCGGCGATCCAGAACTTGGGCTCCACCGTCTCTTCGCCGGTGAGTCCCTTGACCGTGGTGGCCTCGAGGAACTTGAGCTTGAAGAGCTTGAGATCCAGCTGGGTCATCTCGGAGGTGCGCAGCGTGGAGCTGTAGAGGAACAGGGCGTCTTGATCCTTGGGCACCTGGTCATCGCCCGGCTCCCGGACCCCGTGCATCTCGTTGATGTCGGAGCCGAAGGCCGTGACCTTGGCCCCCTCGAGCGCGAGCATCTCGCCCCGCCCCTTGGCGTACAGGCCGACCTCATCGGGCCTCTTCCAGAGAGCGAACTCGACAGGCGCGATGGCGTGCTCGGGGTCGGGGTCCACCGTGGTGGTGGCGAAGTCCTTGATGTAGCCCTCGGCACCCGCCACCAGCTTGATGGCCCCTACCTGCATGACCTCGAGCTTGTACACACCCGAGGCGTCGGAGATGGCGCGGTTCTCCCAGCCCTCGGCCAGGACGGTGGCGTCGATGATGGGCTCACCGAACACGTCGGTGACGGTGCCATCCAGGTAGCGAGGATCGGGCTCGCAGGAGCAGGCAGCGAGCGCGAAGGAGCCGAGCACGGCGACGAGGTGGGACAGGCGCATGGATGTTCCTCGGGGGAAGGTGGGGCGATTCTCTGGCGGGGGAGCCCGGTGACTGGGCGGCGGACGAAGAAACGGTTCATGCAAGCCTAATCCAATCGGGTGCCTCAGGAAAAGGCCGTAAATCGTGACGCTCTCCTGCTCCCGGGGGCACCGCCCGATCCCTGTGCGTTCGCGGGACAGCGATCACCCCGTGGCCGGGCTACACTGGTGCGCCGAGACCCCCCAGGCGAGGCGACCATGCTGTGCACCCTGCCCTTCCTGGCCCTGATGCTCCCGGAGCTGGCCAGCGCGGCCATGCCCCCGGTGCCCATCGTCAACGGCTCGCGCACCAGCTCCTACGAGCCGGTGTGCGCCATCATGGCCGCCGACAGCAGCTGGTTCTACGGCCCCTTCTGTTCCTGCACGCTGATCAACCGCTACTACGCCGTCACGGCCGCGCACTGTGTCGAGGCCCTCAACGAGGACTACGCCGGCTACACCGGCTACGTCGTCTTCGGCGGCGATCTCATCAACGGCGACTGGCTCGACTACGCGCGGGTATCCGAAGCCATCGAGCACCCCAGCTACAACTCCCAGGACCTGGACAACGACGTGGGCCTGCTGCACCTGTCGGGCTCCGGAGTCAACGGCATCGACGTCATGCCGGTCAACGACGACAGCATCAACAACCAGTGGGTGGGCGACGAGCTGCGCTTCGTGGGCTTCGGCATCACCGGTGACTACTCTGACGACGGCGGGTACAAGCGCTACGCGGACATCCCCATCATCGACTACGACAGCAGCTTCATCTACAGCCGCGACACGCGCGACGGGCAGAACGTCTGCTCGGGAGACTCGGGCGGGGCAGCCCTCGAGATCCTCAGCAACGGGCTGTTCGAGCTGGCCGGGATCAACTCCTTCGTCTACACCCAGTGGGGCGGCGATCCTTGCGAGGACGGGGCCAACGGCGCCCTGCGCGTCGACCGCTACCTGGGGTGGATCAACGGCTACTGCGACACCATCACCGCCGACGAAGCCGACGCCGACTCCGACTCCGACTCCGACTCCGACTCCGACGCCGACGCCGACGCCGACGCCGACGCCGACGCCGACGCCGACGCCGACGCCGACTCCGACGCCGACGCCGACGCCGACTGGGACACGGGCCTCGACCGCCCCGTCACACCGGACGAGCTCGGCGACGCAGCGGTGGACGGCTGGCTGGGTGGCTGCAGCTCCACCTCGGCACCTCGGCTGGGCCTGCTGGGCATGGTCCTGGCCTCGGCGAGCCTGCTGCTGCAGTGGCGCCGGCGCCGCTGACCTGCGCCCCCCTTATTCGCCATCCCACTACTGCGACCGCCGAGGCACGGCGTTCGCCGCCCGTGCTTGGCCTCCCTCCTCGGCGTGTCGCGACATCCGTTGCGGACGCCTTCGGTCAGTCGTCACTGCGCACGAGCACCGACCACTCGCGCCTCAGCGCCCTCGCGACGTGGTCTGACGAACAAGGGGGGCTGCGATCTCAGCCCAGCAGGGGCTTCCGTGACAGGGGAGCCACGAAGCGAGGCTCCAGCCCCTCCAGGATCTCCATGGGGGGCGGCAGCTCCTCACCATCCAGCGCCGCCTGCAGCCGCGCGGCCCGCCATGCCAGGAAGGTGAAGCCCGCCCCGCGCGCGGCCTCCGCTGCGATGCGAGCCTGCTGCCGGGCGGGCTCCAGCTGGCCGAACCCGGCATGGGCGCACACCAGCTGCAGCCGAGTGCGCAGGCCGAGGGGAAGGCTGGGACCCTGCGCGGCCCCCAGGGCCTGCTCCGCGCGGCGCGCGGCCACGCGGTAACCCTGGCCATTGGACAGGCGGGCTGAAGCCCGGGCCAAGAGCGCCTGGGCGAGCACGCGGTGGCCCTCGGCGTCGGGCACCACGGGCTCGCTGAAGATGCGCAGCAGCCGCTCCACCGCTGCGGCGGCACCCTCGCGAGAGGCGGGCTGCCGATCCAGAGCCGCCTGGGCCCGTAGTGCGTGGGCACGCCAGCGCTCGCTCACCAGGTCCGTGGCGTGGGACAGGGCGGAGATGTCCGCCAGCACCAGCGCTGCATCCTCGGCCAGCTCCAGGTCCAGCAGCTGCTGCCCCATCACCTCCATGCTGGCGCACTCCAGGGCGGGCAGCGCCAGGGCCCGCGCGAACCCCACAGCTTCGCGGGCGATCCGCAGGGAGGGACCCGGCCGACCCGTCAGCCCTGCCAGGCGCGCGGTGTGCAGCTGCGCCAGGGTGTCCAGATCCAGCTCGCCAGCCTGGTGAGCCAGACGCACGGCCCGCTGCAGCTGCTCCCCGGCCGCCTCGGCTCGGCCGGCGGCCAGCTCCACCAGGCCCAGCCCGATGTGAGCGGACACCATGACCCGCACGTCGCCCGACGCGGCGGCCAGCGCGCGCCGGTAGCGATCGGCCGCGTGCACGCGACGCCCCGCCGTCCAGGCCAGCCGCCCCCCCAGTGCCAGGGCGCGAGCCGCAACGGGTGGGCTGCCGCCGGACCCCAGCAGGAGCTGGTCCAGCTCGGCTTCGGCCTGGTGCAGTCCACCGCAGGCGGCGAGCCGCGCGAGGCTCTGCAGAGCCGGATCCGGCCTGCCGTCCTGCTGCCGCCACCCTGGCGAGCGCGTCGGACCCAGCACCTCCGCCGCCCGGACCCGCAGCGCGTCGAGGTCCGGCACGCGCTCGAGCGCTCCCAGGCGGAACGCCTCGGCGCTCACCACGAAGCGCCGGCCTTCACCGGCGAGCGCGCCGGCGGCGACCGCTGCCCTGGCGCTGGTGGCCTGCACCAGCCCCATGTCGTACAGCTCCGCGAGGGGCTCTTGGGCCGGGATCTGGGTGATGGCCTCGAGGGTGCCGGCGGGCACCGGCCTGGCCACCACCGCCAGCGCCTGCAGCAGCTCGAGGGTGTCGAGATCCAGTCGATCCAGCCAGCGATGCACCGGCGCCGGTGTGAGCTCGCCCTCCAGGGCGTCGGGATCGGCAGCCAGCTGCTCCAGGTAGGGAAAGAGCAACACGGGCAGGCCACCGGTGTGCCGGTAGAGCCGTTCGGCGATGGCCGCCGGGTCGCGAGCCTCGGGCGCCGCGCCCACCACGCTGCGCCTCAGGTCGGCGCGCCCGAGGGGGGACAGGCGGATGAGCACATCAGGATCGGCCACCGCCAGCTCCGTGGCCACGAGGACCACCTCTCCATGCTCCAGCCGCTCCCTGGCGGCCACGAGGGCTGCAGGTTCGTGGGGCTCCAGCCAGGCGATCCCCCGCCGGTGCGCCCCCTCCTGCAGCGTATCCATCACCCAGGTCTTGCCGGTGCCGGGCAGCCCCGCCACGCGCACCAGGCGACCCGATCCCGCCGCCACCTGGTCGAGCACCCGAGCCACCTGCCGCAGGGCGGCCTTGCGGCCGGCCAGGGGCACCCCCGCGGGCACCGGCGTGGCCGCCAGGGCCGCCCTGACCTCCCGGGCCGTGCGGTAGCGCTCGCTGGGCAGCTTGGCCAGCAGGCGCAGCACCACCTGCTCAAGGTCAGCGGGCAGCCTGGGATCGCAGTGGGAAGGAGGCTCGGGGGCGCGGCTCAGGTGAGCGAGCACCAGCTCACCCCCGGTGGCGTGCTGGAATGGCGCCCGCCCGGTGAGCAGAAAATAGAGGGTGCAGCCCAGGCCGTACAGGTCGGTGCGGGCATCCACGATCTCGCCCCGGAGCTGCTCGGGCGCGGCATAGTTGAGGGTACCCACCACCACGCCCAAGGCGGTCTCGCCGTCGTCGGTCAGGTCCTTCACCACCCCCAGGTCGGTGAGCACGGGTTCGTCCTGGGGCAGCACGATCACGTTGGAGGGCTTGAGATCCCGGTGCACCAACCCCTGGTCGTGCAGGTGTCCGAGGGCCTCCGCCAGCCGGACCGCCAGCTGGCGTGCGCGCCTCCCGCGCTCGAGGGAGGGCAGCCTGCGCAGCCGATGGGCCCAGAGGCGCAGGTCTTCTCCCGGCAGGTACTCCATGACCAGGTAGGGGCGACCGCTCCAGCTGCCCTGGCCCAGGTAGCGGACCACGTTGGGGTGATCCAGCCGGGACAGGGACCGGATCTCCCTCTCGAAGCGCCTCTGCAGCGCCTCAGAGGGCAGGTGCAGCCACTTGACGGCCACGCGCTCACCCGCCTCGTCGCGGCAGCGAAACACAGCGGCCATGCCGCCGCGGCCCAGAAGCTCCTCCACCACGTAGGGACCGATGCGATCGGGGCCCTCGCAGGGCTCGGGCCGCGCCGGTCCACCGCTGGTGGAGCCGCACCCGTGCTCGCCGGGCCAGGTCTCGGTTGAGGGCGGGTCTTTCATGAAGGTGCTGGCCCGACGAGAGGCCGACGGGCCCCCCGCCTGCGCACTATATCCTCGACGGCTCCCCGAGCAGCTCCAGCATGCCGGGGCGGGAGCGGAAGGGCCGCGCGAGGGAGGCGGGGAGGGCGTTGTAGAGCTCGAGCGCCATGCGCACGGCGGCCTCGTGGGCGCGCCGCGCTTCGTTGGGATCAGGGGAGCTGCGCGCCAGGACGCGGAAGGCGTCCAGTGCCCAGGGCCGCAAGCCGCGCTCCAGCGCCAGCTGCGCTGCGCGACGGGAGACCCGCGCGGCCTGCTCGCGATCCGACAGCCGATGGAAGGCCCAGGCGGCCACCGTCAGGCTCTGGATCTGCCGAGGGAGGGGCACGCCCCCCCGGGGCTTGAGGGCCTGCGCGAGCACCTGCTCTGCCTGGAACCGATCACCAGACTGGGTGAAGACATGGGCCAGGGTGGCCTGGATGAGCGGCAGGTAGCCCTCGGGATCCCGCTGCGCGGCCAACCCCCGGGCGATGGACAGGTGGCGCTCCGCCATGCTCACCTGACCCCGCTCCAGCTGGAAGCTGCCGATGGCGTAGCGGGTGGCCACCAGCTCGGACTTGACCTTGAGGGGACCGATGATGTCCAGCGCCTGGTGCAGCCGCTCGCGGGCCTCCTCGAACAGGCCCAGGTTGTGGGCCACCACACCGTAGGAACGCGCCGCCGCGCCCTCTCCGATGCGGAAGGGCAGCTCCTGGGCCAGCAGCTGGGCCCGCCGGCCGCAGTTGAGGGCCTGCGCCAGGTCCCCCTGCCAGGTGTACAGCTCGCAGAGGTTGGCCAGCGCCAGGCAGCGCGGCCGCTTGAGGCCCAGGCGCTTGAGGATGCCCTCAGCCTCAGCCAGACCGTCGGTGGCTTCAGCTAGCTGGCCCAGACTGGCCTGCACCGCGGTGTGGGCGAGCAAGAGCTCGGCCCGCGGACCCTCCAGCTGCGGGCCCACCGCCAGGACAAGTCCCTCGGAGGTGTAGCGCTGGCAAGCCTGAAGATCGCCCTGGTCCCAGGCTGTGGCGGCCATGCCCATGAGCACCTCGGCCACCAGCTCCCTGTCCCCCACCTGCCGGCCCACCTCCAGGGAGCGCTTCAGCAAGCGCCCTGCCTCGGCTTCGTTGGACAGGCGGGTCTGGGTGCGGGCCAGCGCCAGCTGCACTCGAGCTTCGTCGGTGCGCAGCCCCAGCTTGTCGGCCAGCTTGCAGGCCTCCTGGAGCAGGTCTCGAGCGTGGCTCCAGTCGCCGCGCCCATACAGCACGTCACCGCGCACGCGCAGCAGATCGAAGCGGATACGCCTGAACGCGTTGCGCGCCAGGTCGGCGCGGGCGGACTCTTCCACCGCCACGGCCTGCTCGGTGAGCTTCCAGGCTTCGGTGAGCAGGGAGCGCTCGTGGAAGCGCTGGGCCGCCACCACGAGGTGCAGGTAGGCCTTGCCCGCCTCGCCGCCGCGCCGGTAGTGCTCGCCGATCAGCTCGGCCGATGCGGCGGAGGCCCCGCCCCGCTGCTCGTGCACGGTGGCCAGGGCCCGGTGGAACTCCACCCGACGGTCGGGGGCCAGGTCGCGGTAGATGATGTCGCCGAACTTGCCGTGGGTGAAGTCGATGTTCACCAGCGGCCCCTGGCGGTGCTCCACCAGGATGCGCGACTCGATGAGGTGGTCCACCTGGTCGAGCAGGGACTCCTCGTCGCCACGCAGCACATCGAGCATCACGTCGAGATCCAGCTCCCGGCCGTTGGCCGCCAGGATCTCGAGCACGCCGCGCTGTTCGGGGGGCACCACGTCGAGGCGGGTGCCCAGCACGGAGCGGATCCCAGCGGGGATCTCCAGGTGGCCAGCCCGCACCTCTTCGGTGTCGATGGCCAGCGCGAGCCCCCCGGGCCCCGAGGCGATGATGCCCCGCTGCAGCAGGGTCTGCAGGAACTGCGAGAGGAACAGGGGGTTGCCCTCGGTCTCGCGGTAGAGACGCCGGGCCAGGGCCCGCGTGCCCGCCGAGCCGCCCAGCATGTCCCGCAGCAGATCCTGCATGTCGCCCAGCCCCAGCGGCCCAGGCTCCAGCACCCGCGGCTCCAGCCCCAGCAGGCTGACGTCGCGGAGGCGCTCCAGCAGCGGGCTCGCCACGTCGGTGCGCGCCGTACCCAGCACCAGCAGCGGTTGACCGGCCGCCACAACGGTGCGCAGGATGAATGCCAGCAGGTCGAAGACCGCGTTGGGGGCCCGCTCCAGGTCGTCCACCGCGATGACGCGGGGGCCGTCTTCGAGGGCTTTTTCGATGGCCAGGCGCAGGCCATCGAACACGCGGTAGCGCAGGTCGCCGCGCACCTTGCCCTTGTCGCGACCGAAGTCCTCCACCGCCTGTTGCAGGTCGGCGGGGCAGTCGGGCCCCAGGTCGCGGGCCAGCTCACTGGCCAGGCGCTCCAGGGCGCCGAAGGGGCCGCGGGCTTCGCGGGCACGGGTGCGGTGTACGGGGAAGCCCAGGCGCCGGGCCTGGTCCACGGCCAGCTCCAGCAGGCGCGTGCGACCGCTGCCCACGGGACCGAGCACCCACAGGGCGCCACCCCTGCCGCGGGTGAGGGCCGCGAGGGTCTCCTTGAGGGCCTCGAGCTCCAGGGTGCGCCCCACCAGGGGTGGCTCCCACTCGCTGCGCGGCTGGGGAGGCACCGAGTGGTCCGCGCCGGCCCGCTCGAGCTGGTAGAGCACCTCCTGGGCCGACTGGAAACGCTCGCGGGGGGGCTTGCGCATGAGCCGAGCGCAGATGTCGTCCAGGAAGCGGGGCACCCGCGGGGAGAGCTCGCGAGGGCGCGGGGGGTCGTGGTCGCGGTGCAGCTCCAGGTAGCCGCTGATGTCCTTGGCTACGAAGGGGCGCCGGCTGGTGAGCATGACGAAGAGGATCACGCCCAGGCTGTACAGATCGCTGCGGTGGTCGATGGGATCGCCACAGATCTGCTCGGGCGAGGCATAGGCCCAGGTGCCCACCAGCGTGTTGGAGACCGCTGGATCGGCGCCGGGGTCCAGGTCCTTGACGATGCCGAAGTCGGTGAGCTTGGCGCGACCCTGCCGGTCGATCAGGATGTTTGAGGGCTTGAGATCCCGGTGCACCAGGCCACGGCGGTGGATGTGGGCCAGCGCGCGGCAGAGATCCACCAGGATGCGCAGGCAGCGCTTGAAGCGGATCTGAAGTGGCACGCCCTTGAAGGAACGGATCAGCTGGTGCAGATCGTGGCCCTCGACGTATTCCATGGCGATGTAGGGGTGGCCGTAGATGTCGCCGAAGGACTCCACCCCGATGACGTTGGGGTGGTTGATGCGCACCAGGGCGCGGAACTCCCGCCGGAAGCGGGTCTGGCCGCTGGTGAGGCGACTGGCGCGCAGCACCTTGAGGGCCACCGGCTGGCGATCCGGGTCGCGGGCCAGCAGCACCCAGGCCATGCCGCCCTTGCCGATGATCCGCTCGTAGACGTAGGGCCCGATGCGGGCGCCCGGGCCTACCTGCAGTCCACCGATGGTGAGCACGTCACCTTGGTTCTCTTCGTCCTTGCGGGGCATCGGCTCGCCGGATCAGCTGGGGGCCGGCGGGGATTATCCCACCGGGCGCTGAGATCAACCCCCCGAGCTGGATCCTTCGAGTCCCGGGGTGAGCGGCTTCACCCGGGGGTCGCGCGGCATGCGCTCCAGGTTGAGCTCCAGCTGCCGCTCGAAGGCTGGCAGATCGAAGCGCTGCAGGTAGCGACGAGGCGGCGACAGCTGCAGGCGCAGCTCGTCACCCACGCCATCGACGAAGACCAGGCCGAATTTCTCCACGTCGTTGAAGGGATCGAAGAACATGCCGCGGTGGAAGGGGCGCTGGCTGGGACCCAGGTTGTTCACCACCAGCTTCTCGCGGTCTTGCTTGCGAGAGGCCCGCTTGCTGGCGACCACGGCAGCCTGCATGCCCCAGGACAGCAGGGTCTTCACCGGGTAGCGCTCGTAGAGGCGCACGAAGCCCTCAGCCTGCTGCTCGCGCTCCCGCTGGCTGGGCCCCACCGGGCCGAAACGCCCGCTGGGGAGCAGCTCCAGCGACTGCAGCTGCAGGCCTTTGTTGCCCACAGCTAGGGGGTGCCGCTCGTCGGCCCCGTGCGCCGGGTCCATGTGGAAGATCTGGATCTCCATCTCCCGATCCCAGGGGCTCACATCCAGGATGCTGCGTCCGAGCCAGAGGCCCACACCCTGGGTGAAGGGCAGAGCCAGGGCTCTGGCCAGGCGGCGCGCGGCGACCAGCGGAAACACCAGCTCCCGGTGCTCCGCCCAGGGGGCCTCGGCGTGGTTGCGCTGCGTGAGCTGCCGGCCCCGCTGCAGGAAGCGCTCGCGCTGCAGCTCGTCGAGGGCGCCCGCCTGCCCGCCGAGCGTGTCCAGCGCCTGGTAGAGAAACGCGCGCGCGGTGCTGCCGTGGCAGAGGTGGTGATCGAAGACCAGGACGAGGCACACCAGCCCCGCCTCGCAGAGCAGGTAGAGCCTCCAGTGCCGATCCCCCACGGCCCGCGCGAGATCGCCGGACTCCAGCGCATCGAACGCGGCCGGCTCCACCTGCTCCACCGGCTCCGTGGGATCCTCGGCCAGACGCAGCTCCGAGATGGTGCCGAGACGCCGGGGCAGCCGGTAGCAGAGCCTGGGGAAGCGGCGCTGCAGCAGCTCGCCCAGCTGGGCCCTGGCTGCCTCGAGGTCCGGCGGCGGGGAGGCAGCGGCCGCCAGGTAGCTCTGCACCTGTGGCACGGCCGAGCCGAAGAACAGGTCGGCCGGGTGCATGGGCAGGCGGAGGGGAAGAGCCGAGTCCACGTGGTGGTGCTCCCGTTAGGAGCCTGTAGGGCAAAGGCGGCGCGGACCCTGCGAACGCAGGGATCCGTGACGCCGGTGCCGAATCCTGGCGAGCGGCCCGAGGCGGCCGCGGATGTGGGCTCGGCGCAGTATCGCCGGCTGAAGGCGTGCTCTCAGCACGTCAATTGCTACACAGGTGTCGACGATGCAAGCCGGGCCCGCAGGAGCCATCGGATCGGGTCGCGCAGCGGACGAGGTATGCACTACAAGCTCCTAGCCCAGCAGGGCTCGCAGCTCCGGTCGCTGCAGCAGGTCGGTCTGGTCACCGGCGGGCAGAGAGGGCCGGATCTCTCCCACCTGCACCAGGGCGCGCTCACGCCAGGGTCCACCCGGAACGAGCCGCTGGGCCAGCAGCGCCAGCTCCAGGCGAAGCCCGGCGAAGGGGCCCGCGAGCACCTCGACCCAGGCGCGCTCCACCAGCTGCATGGCCAGGTCCGCCTCGCCCAGGGCCAAAAAGCCCCTGGCGACCTCCAGGTCGAGGCCAGCCACAGCAGCGCCCTGCCCCGCTCGCCGCTCCAGGGCCCAGCCCAGCGCCTCGCGCGCCAGGGTGGGCGCACCCTGCACCAGGATCCGGGCCCGCGTGGCGGCCATCAGCGGGGCGGGATCGCCCAACCCAGCGCCCGCCCCACGGGGAGGTTCGGGCACGATATCCAGCAGGACCTGCGCGGCGCCCTGCGCGAGCATCACCCGCGCCGAGCCCAGCAGAGGCAGCCAGCCCTCCAGCTGCCAGCGAAGGAAGCGCGGATCGGGAAGGCCCAGGATCTCGTCGGTGTCGCCCTCGGCGGGCGGGGCCAGCTCGGCCCCGGCGAGCGAACAGGCCTCGCGGGCGAGCCTCGAGGCTTCGGCCTCTTGCCCCAGGGCCGCCAGCGCCTCAGCGCGCGCCGAGGTGGCCAGGGCCATGAGCCGCACCTCACCCTTGACGCGGGCGAGCTGCTCGGCCTCTCCTGCTCGATCCAGGGCCTCTCGGAAGCGACCGGCCACCTGCACCAGGCTCGCCTGGGCCAGCAGCACCTCCGCCAGCTCGAGCCGGGCATCCTGGCTCCGCAGCAGGTCTTCCGCCTGGGCGTAGCTGCCGCTGGCCTGCTCGAGCCCCAGGGCCAGCTCCGCGCGGGCCTGTCCGGCGGTACCCGACGCCTCGGCGCGGGCGTCGCCGCACTGCCGAGCCACGAAGACCACCTCGCGCCACAGATCCACCGAGCCCTGCCCGTCGTGGGCCACCATGCGCAGCCGAGCCAGCGCCGTGGCCGAGGCCAGCCAGCTGTGGTCGTCCCCGGCAGACAGACGCACGGCCTCTTCCAGCTGCGCGCGCGCCTCGTCCAGCTCACCCCAGCGCTCGAGGCAGGCGGCCAGCCCCACCCGCGAGCGCACGCAGCCGATGACATCATCGGCCAGCGCCGCCGCGGTCACCGCCTGCTGGAAGGCCGGTCGCGCCCGCTGCCAGGCTCCGGCCTCGGCGGCCAGCTCACCCTCCAGGCGGTACATGCGGGCCAGCAGGCGAGGGCGATCGTCGGTGTCCAGGGCTTCCTCGGCGGCGTCGCGCGCCTTCAGAGACTGCTCCAGCGCCCGGCGCGCGTCCGCGCTGCGCCCTGCCTCCCAGGCCTCCCAGGCGCTGTCCACCAGCATGGGGAAGGCCTCGGCGGGCCGACCGCCCTTGAGCCGATGAAGGGCGATGACCGGCGCTACACGCTGCCGGCGGCGGCGGTACATGGCGGCGTAGGAGTCGGCCACCGCCAGGTGCAGGCGCTCCCGATCCACCTGGGCCAGCTGCCCGTAGACCACGCTGCGCAGCCGGCTGCTGGCCAGCTCAGCGCTCTCGTCCAGCCGCCCTTCGAGGCGCCGCACCCAGCCCGACCGCTCCAGGTCGTGCAGCATGTCGCGCACCTCAGCCGTCGACCCTCCGCGAGCCCGGGCGAGCTGCCGCCTGACCACCGGCTCGTCGAAGACGGACACGAGGTCCAACAGCCCACGGCGGCTGGCGGGCAGCAGCTCCAGGCGATCGAGGGTCTCGCGCAGGAAGCGCTCGGGCAGCGGCAGGGGCTTCTTGCGCAGCTCCCCAGGCGTGAGCATGGGCCGCAGGCGATCCCCCGGGCGCTCGGCCAGCCAGCGGTTGGCGACCAGGGCCTCGAGCTGCTCCACCACCAGGCCCGGCTGGCCATCGAGCTCCTCGTGCAGGCGCCGGCCCAGCAGCGCCGCGGTGCCCCCGGCCAGGCCGCGGTCCTTCAGCAGCTCCACCACGGCGACCCGTGACAGGGGCACCAGCTCCGACCGCTCGGGCTCCAGGCCGGTGCTGCGTCCGGAGAGCAGATCGTGGTACTCCTCAGCCCCGGTGACGCAGCTGCCCACCACCAGCACGGGATCAGCGCGCGCCACGAAGCTCCCTCGCAGCAGCTCGGACACCTGCTGCCGCTCGTCGGATGAGAGCTGCTCGGCGTCGTCCAGCAGCACCACGAGCTGCCGATCGGCGACCTGATCCAGCAGCCGCTCTCGCAGCCGCAGCAGATCCGGTTCGTCGCCCTCGTCCCCCAGCCGCGAGGCCATGGCGGCGGCCAGCTCCCCGGGGCCGGCCGTGAGCACGGGCACTCCGTCCAGCTCCAGCCGCTCCGCCAGCTCAGCCAGCAAAGCGCTGCGCCCGGACCGGATGACGCCGCTGAGCACCAGCAATCCACCGGGCTGGTCCGCGGAGCAGCGCGCCACGAGCCGCTCCAGCAGCTCCTCACGCCCCTGCAGGGGGGGGCGCTCGGGCCGCTCGGGCAGGTCCAACAGCTCCAACACCTTGTCCACGCCCGCGGGCCGCCGGGCGGGATCCTTCTGCAGCAGCTGCATGCAGATGCGCTCGAGCCGGCGGGGCACCAGCGGCTCCCGCTCGGAGGGCATGATGGGACGCGCGGTGAGGTGCCGGGATAGGTAGCCGGCGATGGTGGAGGCCCGCACAGGAGGCTGGCCGGTGAGCAACATGTAGAGGACCGCGCCGAGGCTGTAGAGGTCCTGCAGGCTGCCGCTGTCTTCGCCGGTGATCATCTCCGGCGCCATGAACACCACGGTGCCCACCAGCCGGCCCGCGACGGTGAGCTGGGTCTCGAAGGCGTTGGGGTCCTTCACGCCACCGAAGTCGGTGAGCTTGACCGAACCGTCACTGGACAGCAGCACATTGCTGGGCTTGAGGTCGCGGTGCACGATGTCCCGCTCGTGCAGGTAGACCAGGGCCTCGCAGAGGCCGCGCAGCACGTGCTCCACTCGCTCCCAGCGATCGGGGGGGGCGTCCTCCCGCCAGCGCTCGATGAGGCCCCCGAGATCGCCACCGTCCACCAGCTCCATGGCCAGCCAGGGCAGGCCCTCGAGCTCGCCGCCGCCCAGCAGCCGCACGATGTTGGGGTGGTCCAGCCGCTCCAGCGTCTCGAACTCGCGGTTGAAGCGCCGCACCTCCACGGTCTCGAGCTTGCCGGGCTGTAGCAGCTTGACCGCCACCTCGGCGCCCTGTTCGTCCACCGCGCGGTACACGGTGGCGATGCCCCCCGAGCCCAGCGGCCCCACCACGGTGTAGGGCCCGATCCGGTCGCCTGCCTCGGGCTGGTTCGGGTTCACGGCGGGGCTCCTCGGGCTCCCGGCAGGCGTGGCCGGTTGCCCGTGTGCCATTCAACCACGATCACTTCACGGGTCTCTCCTGAAATCCGTGGAATTCGAGGAATGAGGCGCCATCTTCGCTGGCCAGGCTGGCCGCGAGGGAGCGCGCCAAGGCACGCGCGACGCGCTGGTTGCGCTGGGCCTGCGATGGGTCCTGGGACAGGCGGGCGAGCAGGGCCCGCGCCTTGAAGGTGTAGAAACGGTAGCCAGCCTGGTCGGCGCGCTTGAGAGCCTGCTCGGCTCGCGCCGCCGCGTCCACGGGCCGCTCGAGGCGCTGGAGCACGCGGGCGGCTGAGAGGTCCACCCGCACCAGGTGCAGGGGCCAACGCCGCCCCTCGAAGGCATCGGCGGCGCGCAGCGAGTCCACCGCAGCTTCCGGAGCGCCGAGCTCGGCCTGCACGCGGGCCCGCCAGGTGTGCAGGATGGGCGCGATGCCCTCGAGGTCGTAGCGGAACAGCAGGGGCTCGGCCAGGTCCAGCCAGTGGCCGGCGTCCCCCCAGTCATCCCGGTGCAGGGCGATGCGGGCCAGGGAGGCGTAGCAACCCAGCTGCTCTTCCACGTTGCCCTGACCTTCCACGCGCTGCAGCGCGTCTTCCACGTGGGATCGGGCTTCCCCCAGCCGACCCAGGTCCACCAGGATCATGGCCCGGTAACGCAGGCCGAGGGCCACGCCCTCTCCGTGGCGGATCTCCCGGGACTGGGCCACGGCCTTGTCGGCCAGCTCCAGCCCTCGACGCAGGTTGCCGGTGAGGTGGTGCAGCTCGATGAGGTTGATGCGGGTGATGATCAGCGAGTCCACCGCGCCCAGGGCCTCGTACTCCCGACAGGCCTGTTCCAGGTAGCGGCGTGCCTCGGCGCTCTGCCCCTTGCAGATGGCCATCAGCCCCAGGCCACCGTAGCCCGCCGCCACGCTGCGGCGGTCCTGGGTGGTCTCGCCAAGGGCCAGCACCTGGATCCAGGCCCGCTTGGCGCCTTCGAGATCGTCGCAGGCCCAGCGGATGCCGCCCTTGCGGTTGATGCAGGCCACCTTGAGGCCCGCATCGCCCACCTGCTCGGCGAGCCGCAGCGCCTGGCTGTAGTGCTCGTCCGCGCGATCGATGTCGGTGTGGCGGCGAAACATACAGCCCAGCTCGTAGTGGGTCTGGGCCAGCAGGCGGTCGTCCTCCAGCTCGCCGCCGATGCGGTGGGCCGTGTGCACCTCGGCGTCGGCTTCTTCCCAGCGACCCAGGTGGGCGAAGGCCCGGCTGCGGGCCAGCTGCAGCCGCGCCAGCGCGCGATCGGCCTCGTCCAGCAGCAGGTACTCGCGGGCCACCGATTCAAGGCGCAGGGCGCGGTCGAAGACCGCCAGCGCCTCGGTCATGAAGGAGCGCGACAGCAGGTGCTCACCCGCCCGGATCAGGTAGGGATAGGCCTTGGCGGGCAGATCGCCGTGCTCGAAATGCCAGGCCACCACCTCGAGCACGGGACCGAGGCGACCCCGGCGCTGGCGCTCGAGCACCTCGCCCAGGGCGCGATGCAGCCGCTTGCGCTCCGGGCTGTCGATGCTGTCGAGCAGCACATCGCGCAGCCCCGACTGGGTGATGTCCAGCTGCGCCTCGTCGCCCACATGCCGGCAGCGCACCAGGCCCGAGTCCACCAGCTCATCCACCACCTCGCCCAGCTCCTCCATGTCGGAGCCCAGCACCTGGCAGACCAGCTCGGCGCCCACCTCCTGGCGAGCGAGAGCCACCACCACGGCCGCGTCGCGGGCTGCCTTGGAGAGGGGTTCCAGGCGCTCCTCGAGGGCGTGCCGCAGGGAGTGTGGCAGCGGCAGGCCCGAGCGCGAGATCTCGCCGATGTCGGCCCGCAGGCTGGCGAAGCCGTGCTCGTCGATCTCGATGACCCGCTCGTCGATGAAGCCCCGCAGCATCTCCACGATGAAGTGGGCGTTGCCCTCCCCCTCGCGGTGGATGCGCCGGGCCAGATCAGCGGCGGCCCGGTCGCCCGGCACGAGGCTCAGCAGCAGGTCCTCCACCGCGGCCACAGGCAGCGGACCCAGCGCCAGCTGGGACACGGCCACGCCCGTGGCCTCGCCGCTGGCCAGCCCCGCCCAGGGATCGGGGCCATCGCCAGGGGAGCTGCGGCTGAAGAGGAACAGCACAGGGTGCTGGGCCAGACCCAGCATGTTGCGCACCAGGTACTCGGTCAGGGCCAGGGTGGCGCTGCCAGCGCGCTGCAGGTTCTCGAGCACCACGACGGCCGGAGCCTGGCTGCGCAACAGCTCGAGGAAGGCGGCGAAGGCGGCGTAGCGCTCCACCGGCGCCGAGCTGCCCTCGTCTTCGGCTGAGAAGACCCGGCGCAGGATCTCCGCGGGCTCCTCCTGGCTGCGGTCCACCAGGGCGGTGAAGAGCTCACCGAAGCCCGAGAAGGCGCGACCGCCGCCCTTGCGGCAGACACCGGTGAACACGGCCAGGCCGCGGTCCCTCGCGTGCACGGACAGGTCCTCGATGAGCCGGGTCTTGCCCGAACCCGCCGCGCCCTCGATGAGCATGACCCCACCCTGTCCGAGCTGCAGGGCAGAAGCGGCCTCGCGGAGCTGGGCCAGCTCGGCGGCTCGGCCCACGGTGCGCTGGGGCCAGCGCCCGCCGCGGATGTCGAGGGTGATGGGCGCGCTGCGCTTGACGAAGTGCAGCAGGTGGTTGGCGGAGGCGAAGCGGTCAGAGGGGGTCTTGGCCAGCAGGCGCAGGCAGGCCTCGTCGAGGTGCTGGGGCACGGAAGGCACGATCTCCTTTGGTGGCCGGGGTGCCCGGTGCAGGTGCTTTTCAAGGTAGCCGGCCAGGGTGCGGGCGCTGAAGGGTCGCCGGCCGGTGAGCATGACGTAGAGCACGGCCCCGAGGCTGTATAGATCGGCTCGCTCGTCCACCCGCTCGCCGGTGAACTGCTCGGGGGCGATGTAGGCCACGGTGCCCACCAGCTCGCCCACGCTGGTGAGTTCGGTGCCCGGCTCCTTGACCACCCCAAAGTCCATCAGCTTCACGTCGCCGGTGTGCAGCAGGAAGATGTTGCTGGGGCTGATGTCGCGGTGCACCAGCCCGCGAGCGTGGATGTGGGACAGGGCTGAGGTGACCTGCAGCAGGATGTCTTCGGCGCGGCGAAAGCGCTCCACCAGTGAGAGGTCGCGCCACAGCTCCAGCTCACGCTTGAGATCGTGACCCGAGAGCAGCTCCATGACGTAGTAGGGCCGATCGCCCAGCATGCCCGAGATGGAGACCTGGATGACGTTGGGGTGGTCGAGATCGGACAGCGCCCGGAACTCGCGCTCGAAGCGGGCCCGCACCTCGTCGGAGCCGATGTGCGCCAGCAGCAGCTTGAGGGCGGCCGGTCGCTGGGTTTTTTCGTGCACTACCGCATAGACCACCGCCATACCGCCGCGCCCGAGCAGGCCCGTGACCCGGTAGCCGCCGATGCGGTCTCCGACACCAGGATCGGAGGATGGGAAGCGCGGAGACATTCTCGCTCTGGACTGTGCGCACCGGTAGGGCTCGCAAGAACGCGAGCGACACCTGCCCGAGGCCTGTTCTTGCGTTAATGACAGCCGGTTCCGATTTCAAGAGCCATCATCGTAGCACCGGCACGGGCGGTCCACATGCGCATCGAGGCCTACGCGCTCACCGATCCAGGCCCAGTTCGCGAGCAGAACGAAGATTTCTTCGACGTGCTCGAGGACGAGGGCCTGTTCCTTCTCGCCGATGGCATGGGAGGACACGCCGCCGGCGAGGTGGCGGCCAAGCTGGCGGTGGAGACCGTCCGCGACGTGATCATGGGCGAGCTCGATCCCGACGAGACCCGGCTCGACCGGGTGATCGAGGACTACCCGGACATGCTCCGGGAGCGCATGCGCTACGCCATGAACCAGGCCAGCCTGCGCATCCGCCAGGAAGCGCTCGCCAACCCGTCGTACGCGGGCATGGGCACCACCCTGGTGGTGTGCCTGGTGGAAGACGGCATGGTCCACATCGCCCACGTGGGTGACTCTCGGGTGTACCTGTACCGCAATCGGCGGCTGCAGCGCCTCACCCGCGACCACACCGTGGTGCAGATGGAGCTGGACGCCGGGCGCATCACGCCCGAGCTGGCCCGCGTGGTGCCGCACAAGAACATGCTCACCCAGTCCGTGGGCTTCCACGGTCCGGTGGAGCCCGACACGTCCACGCGGCCTGTTGAACCGGGCGACGTGTTCATCCTGTGCTCCGACGGCCTCACGGATCCGCTCACCGACAACGACATCGCCGCCCTGTGCCGCAAGCACGACGCTCCCGAGCTGCCCGACATCCTGGTGCGCTCGGCCCTGGAGGCCGGCGGCGACGACAACGTCACCATCGTGGCGGTGTGGATCGCCGAGCACTAGAGATGCTCACCCAGCCCCGGTGCCTGCCCTGCTTCGTGGAGCAGGCGCTGC
>CAZEJJ010000076.1:0-34732 GCA_964512185.1 uncultured Enterobacterales bacterium
GGCATCATCGGCGACAGCGAGTGCCTAGAACACCGTCTGCTCGTCAAACTCGGGCACGGGGATCACGGCCTTCTGGAAGACCCACCCCCACAGAGAGATCGGCCCAGGGCTGGCGCTGCGGGTGGCGAAGGCGATGGACAGGGGCAGAAGCTCCGCTGCCAGGGCCTCGTCGCCCGTGCCTGCTGCCGCTTCTCTGATCGTCTCGTCCCTCAAGTCTGCCCTTGGGTGGTTCCGATCTCGATGTCCGCGCTGACGCCTCCTCGCGTACCTCTTCAGTACAACACGAGAAAAAAATGACAGGGGAAAAACAGAATTAAATCCCCGATTATTCAGAGATCCCGCTGTGGTCGGACAGGCAGGCCTCCCACCAGCTCGAGCAATGAAGAGCGACCACCACCCCGCTCGGCAAGTGCCAGACCGGGGCACCGCCCTGCCCCCGAGCCGACACGATCCCGATCCAGGTTCACCGGACTGGATGAGCGCTACAGCCTCGCGATGAGGCCGCCAGGGATCTCGTCGCTCTCACCGCCCTGGTGTCGCAGAGGGCAGGCGGACACTACACCCGGCTGGTCAGCCGCCTCCAGCGCTCCAGCTCCGCAGGCGGCATGTCAGCGATCAAAGCCTCGACCTCTGCCTCAATGCCCGGCAACAGGCGGAGCAGCTCGAGGATGTCGCGATCATCGAAGATGGACCCGGCGAAGAGCTTCAAGAGCACGAGATCGGCAGGCCGCACCACCGGAATGGGCGCGCCCGCTCCCAGCTGCGTCGGCTCGGCACGGTCGAGGATGGGTCTCTGCCACCGGGGGTGACGCCCGACGACCACATCCACCTGCAGTCCATCGCGGCTGTGCAACCTGACCAGGCCCAGCAGGGGATCGTCACGTTCCAGGCGGGAGTCGCTGATCTCCACCTCGTGCTCGCGAGAGAGTCCCTGCCAGTATGAGGCGTCGAGCGGGCTCGGATCCAGGACGAACAGGTCCAGGTCCAGTGTCGAACGCACGTAGCCGGCGACGGTCATGGCTCCGGCACCGATCAGGGCACTGGATGTGCCGCGGGACGACAGGTGGGCGTGGACCTCAGCGAGCAGGTGGAGCATCGACGGCTGCCGCCTTGGAGCTGCGACGACCGGAGGCTCGGGCGCGCAGGATGTGATCGCGAGCCTGGGCCTGGGACAGCCCCCGGGCCGCTGCGTACATGGCCCGGTCTCGACGGCCCAGCTCGAGCGCCAGCACCAGCCTCTCCTCCACCTCCTGGGGAGTGCGGACGAGGGTGCCGGCGGCGATGGGTTCCGGGTGGCTCCGTCTCATGGCTCAAGTCTACTCCCTCACCGGGACGACGTCAGCCGCCGGATCCCGCCGATGGACGGGAATCACCACGCGAAGTCCGGAGAGACCGCGATCCCCACAGCCGGGCCCAGCTCCGCATCGGCGACGCCGAGCGCGTGGCACCGCCCTTGACACCCCATCCGATCCAGTTTATTGAGCCATCACTCAATGAGTGGATACTCAATGAAACGCGCAGAACAGAAGCGAAGGACCCGCGCCGGCCTGCTGCAGGCCACCGCCCGGCTGATCGCCCAGCAGGGCGTGCTGGCCACCCGCACGGCGGAGGTGGCGCGGGCGGCGGGGGTGTCCCACGGCACGGTGTTCGCGCACTTTTCCACCCGCGAAGATCTCATCGCCGCGGTGGTATCCCACAAGGCCCAGGCGCTCATGGAGTACATCCACCAGGCCGCCGAGAGCCCCGACGGGCTGCGCGCGGTGCTGCGCGCCCACCTGCAGGGCCTGGCCACCGACGAGGACTTCTGGGCCCACCTGGTGGCCGAGTCCCCAGCCCTGCCGCCCTACGCGCGCCACAGCCTGTTGGGCATCCAGGCCGCCATCTCCCACCACATGCGCCGCGCAGCCGAGCCCGCCATGCAAGCCGGCGAGCTGCGGCCCGTGCCCTTCCACCTGCTCTTCAACTCCTGGCTCGCGCTGGTCCAGCACTACCTGGTCAACCGCGACCTGTTCGCGCCAGGGGAATCGGTCCTCGCCGCCAAGGGCGAGGAGCTCATCGACCACAGCATGGCGCTGCTGGCGCCGTGAACACCCACAGCAAGGAGCCCGCCATGGCCCCCACCTGCATCGCCTGCGGCATGCCCATGAGCGAGCCGGAGCACTTCTCCGGCGGCGACACCAGCAAGGACTACTGCGCGCACTGCTCGCGCCCCGACGGCAGCATGAAGTCCTACGAAGAAGCCCTGGCGGGCATGACCCAGTTCATGATGCACAGCCAGGGCCTGGCCGAAGCCCCGGCCCGCGAGGCGGTCAAGCAGATGCTGGCACGGCTGCCGGCCTGGAGCGGACGGTGAGCCTCTCCACCCAGGCCCTGGCGGTGCGCCCCCAGCTGGGAGCGTCGCAGGGGGTGCGCCACACCAGGGTGGACATCGCCTTGGGCCAGGACATCGCCGCCCGCGGCGCCCAGGCGGAGCTCGACGGCCTGGTGGAGCTGCTGGCCGACGAGCAGGTGGCCTCCAGCGCCATCAAGGCCATCTACGAGTGCGGCTACCTGGCACCCCAGCTGCTGGTGCCCCACCTGCCGGTGTTCCGCGCGGCGGTGGACGGCCGCAACAATCGCATGGTCTGGGGCGGAATGATCGCCATCTGGTGCGTAGCCAAGGCGGACCCGGATGCCGTGTGGGCCCACCGCGAGCGCCTGGAGCAGGCCCTGCGCCAGGGCACGGTGATCACCCAGATGAGCGCCGTGCAGGCCCTCACCACGGTGGCCGGCTCGGACCCCGCCAAGGCCGAGGCCCTGAGCGCCTGGTTCGAAGAGGTGCTGGAGACCATCGGCAGCAAGCAGCTGGTGCAGTGCGCCGAGCTGATCCTGCCCGTGGCTGCCCCGGAGCAGCGCTGCGAGCACCTGCTGGGCATCGCCATCGGTCGGGCGGACGAGCTGGTGACGAACAACGCCCACAAGCGGCTGCAGAGGCTGGTGCGGAGGTTCGGCGAAGGCTGACGGGCGAAGCACCCTTCCACGCATTAGGGGCCGCTCGCCCACAGCCCGGGGGCCCCCATGAGCTGGTTCCTGCTCCTCGCCCTGTCCGCCCACGCGGATCCCTGTGGACCGCCCAGCCAGGTCTGTCGCGACCTGGCGCCCATCGAAGAGCAGCTCTCCGAGCATTTCCAGCAGGGCTGGCAGCCACGCATCGCGGGCTTCCGCAGTACCGCCAGCAGCTCGGTGGGCCTGGCGGAGATCGACTGGGACGGCCCCGGCGACACGGTAGAGTTCGAGCTGCTGGTGCACGATCTGGAGCACCCCGGCAAGGTGCAGGCGCAGCTGTGGACCAACGCCAACCACAACGACGATCCCGAGCTGTTCGACGCCATCCCCATGCGCTTCCATCGCTGGGAGGACGGCGCCGGGGTCTACAAGGTCGCAATCCCCATCCACAAGCTGGGCAACTACCGGGCGGCGGGCCGCATCTCCCGCGACGGCGGCAACAGCTGGGAGTGGATGGGCGCGCAGGGCATCCCCGACCTGCGCTTCCGCCCCCGCGACGAGCGCCACGACGCGCTCAACATGGTGGAGATCAACGCCGGCATGGTCAACTTCGACCCCGAGACCGGCCGCTACGGCACCTTCGCCGACATGATGGAGCCCGGCTCCCCCGGCACCAACGGCCACTACACCCTCGAATACCTGGCCTCCCAGGGCAAGAACGCCATCTGGCTCATGCCGCCCTTCGAGGTGAGCAAGTGGGCCGACCGACACCCGCTGGACGACGCCGGCAGCCCCTACGCCGCCCGGGACTTCTTCTCCGTGAGCCCCGAGCTGGTGCGGGCCGCCCAGGGCCTGCAAGGCGAAGAGGCCCACCAGGCCGCCCTCGAAGAGTTCCGCGCCTTCGTGGATCGCGCCCACAGCCTGGGCATCAAGGTGATCCTGGACGTGGCGCTCAACCACGTGGGGCACGGCTATCGCTTCCGCGATCTCTTCGTCGGCACCGACGCCGAGGGCAATGAGACCCGCGAGCTGCGGCTCGACGACTACTCCCAGGTGACCGTCACCCCCGAGCAGACCGAGCAGGTGCGGGCCGCCCTGGCCGACGATGTCCCCGACATCATGGAGAACGTGGCGCCCTGGATGTACGGCTCTCGCCATGGCGATCCCCACGGCGCCGCGGGCCCCGACGACAAGGCCCCCGGCGGCTGGTTCGAGTGGCACGACGTGGCCCAGCTCAACCACGGCCGCATGCGCGCGGGCTGGCACTGGTACGACGTGCAGCCCACGGCCGAGAACGAGGCCGTGCAGGCCTGGCTGGGGCGCGTGCTGCGCTTCTGGGCGGTGGACATGGGGGTGGATGGGTTCCGGCTGGACCACCTCACCGGTCTGCCCCTCGATCTTCTGGAGAACGGACTCAGCGCCGCTCAGGCCGACGTGGACCGCCACGAGCCGGGAAAGACCCTGTTCGTCATGGGCGAGGACTTCCACACCAACAGCGACACCCGCCACTGGCTGGATGCGGGCCAGGGCGGCTGGTACCACGAGCTGCTCGAGGCGCGCACACCGGGCGACCTGCAGGGCGTGCTGGAGCACCCCTGGTTCCACGACCTGGTCAACCTGGACAGCCACGACGAGGAACGCTTCCAGCATCACTTCGGCGACGACCGCCAGGCCGGAGCGCGGCTGTCCAACCTGCTGGAGCTGCTGGGCGGCCCCTACTGCGAGCTGGCGGGGGACGAGCTGGGATCCGCCGAGAAGCTGCGTTTCAAGCAGTACGCCGGCATCGACAAGATCCTCGATCCTTCCGACGAGGACCTCGTCCTGGCGCGCCAGAACAGCCGCGTGGGCAATGCCCGCCGCGCGCTCCCTGCCCTGCAGGACGACAACCGCGACTGGCTGCAGCCGCAACAAAGGGGCGCCGATCCCCACCTGGTGGCCGTGGGCCGCACCGCCGACGACGCAGGCCAGCCCCCCGTGGTGGTGCTGGGCAACCTGTCCAACACCGAGCGGCGCAACAACGCCTTCCAACTGCAGGGCGCAGTGGCCGAGCGCATCGAGCCGGGCCGGGACTACATGGCCTACGATCGCCTGGGCGAAGACCCGGCGGCGCCCCTCTGGCGCGAGCCAATCAGCGGCCGCAAGCTACTGCGCGAGGGCCTGTACGCCGCCCTCGACCCCTACCAGGTGCAGGTGGTGGAGATCGTGGAGGTGGAGGACTGAGCGCCCCTCAGAACCTCAACGCCACACTCCGCCCGATCAGCCGCGCCCACTGCCAGAGCTTGGGCATCCTCCAGCGCTTCCAGGCCTTGATGCGGGCCTCGATCCACTCCGGATCCAGCTGGTCCGACAGGTAGAACTGGGGCTGCAACATGTCGGTGTCCTTGTCCACCACGCCCTCGGCCAGGGCGATGGGGTACAGATCCGCCCCGGGCGGGATGCGCAGGCCCCAGCCTATGTCCACCAGGATGGGCGAAAAACCCTCCAGGAACTTGAAGTTGGCCTCCACGGTCTGCTGGTTCTCACCCGGCCCCCCCAGCAGCAGCTGGGGCATCACCGAGATGCCGGCCTTCTCCAGCATGCCGAAGCAGCGGGCGATGTCCGCCAGGCTGCCCGGGCGCTGCATACGCTGCTGCATGCCCTCTTCCAGGGAACTCACCAGCGAGGTGGTCATGATGCAGCCGGAGCGCTTCATGAGATCCACCAGCTCCTGGTCCATGTCGGCGGTGGGCTCCACCAGCGCGGTGTAGCCCAGCTTGATCTCCGCGCGGATGATGGCTTCGCAGAGCTGTTTGGCCCAGTCGAGGGGCTGGTTGAAGCAGGGATCGATGAAGAAGTACAGGTAGCGGTTGTGCCCGTACTCGCTGGCGTCGTGCAGCAGGTCCTCGACGATGATCTCGGGATCCCGGGCCAGGAAGCGCCCGCCGAAGCGCTGGTTGGCGTCGCAGAACAGGCAGCGGTGGGCGCAGCCGGTCTTGGTGATGACGCTGGCTGGCATGTCGCCCTTGCGGTAGCGAGCGAGGTCCATCCAGCTCCAGTCGATGCGGCCCTCGGCGCCGTAGCCCAGGATCTCGTGGGCGTTCATGTGGGTGGCGTCGCCCTCGCGCCACATGGCGCCGGGGGTCTCGAAGCTGGTGGCCCCCGCGGCGAGCTCCTCCAGCCAGGGCACGAAGCTGCGCACCCCCTCGCCGCAGAGCCCGTAGCTGGCGCCGGAGGCCTCGAAGACCCGCTCGGGCATGGCCATCAGCGCCGTGCCACCCACCACCGTGGGGGCCACCTGGTTGGCCTGGGCCACCAGCGCCGCGTACTCGGGGATGAAGAAGCGGGTGTCGCGGATGTCCTGGTTGTCCACGTTGCGCAGGTTGAAGCCCACCAGCTCGGGGGGATCCTCGGCCAGAGCCTGCGCCAGCAGGGGCGCGCGATCCTCGGTGCCCATGCAGTCCAGCAGGCGCACATCGTGGCCCGCTTCCCTGGCCGCGCGCGCCACCATGGACAGGCCTACAGGCGGGGGACTCAGCAGGGTGAAGTTGTTGGGGTAGACGAGCAGGATCTTCACGAGGCACCCCGCGTTCAGGGACTCGCGAGGGAGTGTAGCATCGAGACAGAAGCTCTCCGGAAGGCCGCCGGGGCTGGAGGAGGGTACCCATCACCCCAGGTTCACCACAGAGAGCACAGAGAGCACAGAGAGCGAGCAGGGGCTACCGCTCCTTCCTCGCAGCGACGGAGCTCTCCTCGCGGCCCGCTCGCCGGTGGCGATCAACTCGGTACTGGACGCCACCACCCACCACGCGCAGGGAGCGGCAGCCTCTCCGCTCTCTGCGAGCGCTATGGTGGGCCCCACCCGCGCAAGCGCCAGCAGTCGTCGGGGAAGAGGCGGCGAGCCTGCGGCCGGCTCATGTCCCGTCGACAGTGCGCGGTCCTGGACCGAGGCCCGAACCGCGGGCGAGGGACCGCACGGCGCAGACAAGCCGTCCCGAAGGCTGCTAGGGCTCGCAGGCCGCGCTCCACTGCTGCGCACGCTGCCGCAGCGTGCCCGTGGCCTCGCGGGCCACCCGCTCGTAGGAGGGCAGGGCCAGGCCGCAGTCCTCCAGCTGCTCGCGGGCCACGGTGGCGCGCAGGTAGTGGGCCTCCAGCCGGCGGGGATGCGCAGGGTAGCGCAGCAGCCAGGTGTCGAGCTCGGCGATGACCTCTTCGCCCGGCAGCAGGCTGGGCAGCAGCTCCAGACGCAGCATGGCCGCGTCGGCACAGAGCGGGGCCTGCGCGCAGCCCTCGAGGAAGCGCTCGATCTCCAGCACCAGCGCCTGGGCGGGCACGCCCTGCTGGCGATGATCGAGGATGGCGGCCCAGGCCAGGGCCAGGTCCGGCGAGAGCTCGCCCGCGGCTTCGGGCGCCGCGGGCAGCACCGCGGGGGCCGGCAGCACCACCACCGGCGCGGGCAGCGTCACGGGCGCTGGCGCTCGCTGCGCAGCGACGGACGGCGCGGCCGTTGAAGGCTCGGGCAGCTCGGCCAAGGCGACCGGGGCCGCCACCTCGCTGCTCCAGACCTCCCCCGCCACCAGGGTCAGGGCTCCGGCGGGGCGCCGCACGCGCACGGAGCCCCGCTCCACCTGCACCCGCACCAGCCCGGCGTGCTCCACGAAGAAGCGCGTGCCGGTGACCTGCACGCTCACCTCGCCGGCCCGCACCTCCAGGGAGCGCTGCTCCCCTTCGGGGTCCACCTCGAACCAGGCGCCGCCCTCCAGCAGGTCCAGCAGGGTGCCCCCCTCGCCGCTGCGCAGCACCGACAGCCGCCCGTCGCCCCAGACCCGGATGGAGGGTCCGAACGCCAGCCACGCATCCTGGGTCAGCACGGCCAGCTCGCCGGGGACAGGATGCGGAGCGGGGCTCTGCCCGTGCAGCAGGGCTGCCAGCAGCACCAGCGCCACCGCGGCGGCCACCAGCAGACCCCGGCGAGGGGGGCGCGCAGGGCGCGGTACCCGCAGGCGCAGCCGGGCCAGCTCGGCGGCGGTGGAGGCGGTGGCCTGCGCGGCGTATGCGGGGGCGGGCGGGGGCGGCTGCAGCCGCGCCAGCTCCTCGGGGCCCGGCCGCACGGCGCCGGTCACGCGGGGGGGCCAGCGGCTCATGGTCCCCTCCGCAGGGGGATGACCTGGGCGTCCTCACCCTCGGCCTGGCTGGCGGGCAGGCCCTCGCGCTCCAGAGCCCGGGCGAAGGCGCGCCGCGCATGGTGCAGGCGGGAGTACACGGTGCCAGAGGGGATCCCCAGCAGTTCTGCCGCCTCGGGGGCGGTGCGCTGCTCCAGGTCCACCAGCACCAGCACCTCGCGCTGCGCGGTCTTGAGACGTTGCAGCGCCCGCTGCACCCGGCGGCGCAGCAGCAGGCGCTCCACCTGTTCGTCGGTGCCGGGCCCGGGATCCCGCGGGGCGGGGATCTGCTCCAGCCCCACCATGCGCCGCAGCGCCGCCCGCCGCCCGGCGTTGCGCACCACGTTGCGGGTGATGCCGAACAGCCAGGTGGACAGGGCGGACTCGCCTCGAAAGCCGCCCACCCGCCGCATGGCCGTCTCGAAGACCTCCTGGGCCAGGTCCTCGGAATCCAGGCGCGGACCACCGAGCCGGATGCACCAGCCCAGCACGCGCTCGGCCTGCTCGCGGTACAGCTGCTCCACCGCCGGGTGTTCGCCATTCCGCAGCGCCGCCAGCAGATCGGGATCGACCCGGCTCACAGCGAGAACCCCGCGCGCAGCTGCACGGCGCCCGCCAGCAGGGCCTCGCCGTCGCCCAGCTCACCGGTGCCCAGGGTCGTGGCCAGGCTGCCCTCCACGAAGGCGTGACCCCAGTCGTGGCGCCAGCCCAGGGAGGGAACGTAGGCCAACAGCCCGAAGCGCAGGCGATCCGCAGGCGAGAGCATCCAGGAGATGCCCGCCTCGGGGAAGGTGAACAGCGGCACCACCCGTCCCTGGGTCTCGTCCTGGCCCGAGCCCGTGTCCTCGCGCCACAGGCCCACGCCGGCCAGCGGCAGCGACAGATCCCAGCACAGGCGCTCGGCGCTGACCTCCAGGCTCACACCGGCGCCCAGGTAGCCCGCGAAGCCGCTGCTCGACGCGGCCGCCGACATCATGGGCTGGGCCACGGTGCTGGCCGGCTCTTCGGTACCCCAGCCGCCGGCCAGCCCCAGCCACGGGGCGACGCGCACCCGCTCGCGATCCACCACCAGCACCCCCAGACCACCCAGCAGCACTGGCCGCCGGGCCCGGTTGGGTTCCCAGAGGTTCCAGACCGCGGCGTTGACGCGCACAGATCCCAGGCCCGCGGCCAGGTCCAGCGCGGGCAGGTAGCCCTCGGCCGCCAGCTCCAGGGGCACCGTGCCCAGGTTCCAGCTGCCCACGCCGCCCGCGGCCAGCTCCAGGCCCGACCGGGCGCCCGCGCCGGGTAGCAGGTGGGGAGCGTGCAGGGAGCCGGGGGACCGGTCCGGGGTGGGCAGCACGGGAGGCTCTACCGGAGGGGGCGGCCCGGGATCGATGCCCGCCTCCAGCCAGGTGCGCAGCAGCAGGACCTGGGTCGCCGCAGCCGGCACGCCCTCGGCGCGCTGCTGCACGCCGTCGCGGCGCAGCACCAGGGCACCGCCGTCGCTCCAGCAGCCATCTCCCACGGAGGGTGGAGGACCTCGCTCGAGCTCCAGCCCGTGCTCGGGCCAGTACAGCTCCAGCGCGTCCCTCAGCTCCTGGGCCTGCTGCTCGTCCGTCACCCACCAGCTCAGGGCCTGGGCCCGCTGGGGCCAGAAGGCGCCCAGCAGCAGCAGCAGGGGCAGCAGTCTGCTCATCTCTCCACAATAGCCTCGCTCAGAAGGCCACGAGCAGGTCGAGGATGGCGGTGAGATCGTGCAACACCACCAGCTCCTCGCCGGAGATGACGTCGCTGGAGATGTGCTCGGGCTCCAGGGACCAGCGCATGCGGTCCATCAACGCGAGGCGTACACCCAGGTGGGGGCCGGCGTGCAGGTGCAGCCCCAGCCCCAGGTCAGGCCCCCCCGCCCACTGGGGCGACGGCAGGACCGCGATGGTGCTCATGCCCGTCAGCACGCTGTAGGGGTAGCGCCGCAGGGTCCTCCGCAGCTCCACCCCTGCCAGGGCGTGGGGCGCGATCTGCCAGCGGGGGCCCTCGGGATCGTAGCCGGGGCCCCAGTCCACCAGCAACGCGCCGCTGAGCTGGTCCATGTCGATGTAGCTCTCCTGGGTGGGATCCCAGTCGTAGGGGTCCTGGCCCGGCCAGCTCCGGTCGGTGCTGGGGGTGGCGTACAGGTCCAGCTCCAGCGCCCAGGCCGCGTAGGCGCGCCGCCCCAGCAGACGCAGGCCCTCGGCGTGCCAGGGCTCCGTCACGGTGTCGCGCGTGCCCAGGCCCAGCTCCCAGCGCCCGCTGTCCTCCGCCGCCTGCGCGCCGGGCGCGGCCAGCAGGGCTGCCGTCAGCATCGTGCTCAGCTGTCTGTTCATGACTCCTCCTGTGTGGAGCAGTCTGTGTCCCCAGGGAGCCAAAGCCTTCACGCGGGTTGCGATAGGGTCAGGCCAGGAGCCAGCGACCATGCCCAGCCCCGACGGCCAGCACCGACGCCTCGCCATGGTAGGAGCGCTGTTCGTGGCCACCGGCGCCGTGGGGCTGGTCACCGAGCAGGTCTTCGAGAAGCTGCTGTCCACCGTCGTGGGAGCCAGCACGCCCGCCGGAGCCATCGTGCTGGCGGTGTACTTCGTGGGCCTCACCCTGGGAGCGCTGGGCTACCCGCTGGCGGTGGCGCGCATCCGGCGCCCCCTGCTGCTCTACGCCCTGCTGGAGGCCGGTGTGGGCGCCTGGGCCCTGCTGCTGGCCGCCACCTTCCCCTGGCTGCAGGCCCTGGGAGGCCAGGTGGTGGGCATGGCGGGGGACTCCCGAGCGGCGCTCATGCTGCTGCGCCTGCTGGTGGCGGCGGCCTGGATCCTGCCGCCCACCGTGGCCATGGGCATGAGCTTCCCTGCCGTGGTGGGGGTGCTGGAGCGCTCGGGCATCCCCGGCCTGCACCGCCGCATGGCCCGCCTGTACAGCCTGAACCTGGTGGGCGCGGCCCTGGGGGCGGCCGCCGCTCCCTACCTGCTGTTCCCCAAGCTGGGCCTGGTGGGCGCGCTGCTGCTGGCGGCCGGGCTGGAGGTGGCGGTGGTGGCCATCGCTCTGTCCCTGGTGCGCTCCCGGGGCGACCGCGAGCCGGGCGAGGATCCCGCCACGGCCGCAGGGGCCTCCTGGGCCCAGCTGCTCGGCCGGCCCGCGGTGCGCTGGCTGGCGCTGGCGGCCTGCTGGTCGGGCTTCGCCATCTTCGGCCTGGAGGTGTGCTGGCTGCACCTGGTGGGCAGCGTCTGCGGAACCTCGGTCTACGCCTTCGGCAACATGCTGCTGGCGGTGCTGCTGGGCCTGCTGCTGGGGGGCCTGCTGGTGTCCGCTGGCCGCGACGGCGGCGAGCCCCTGCCCCTGGCGGCCCTGGTGGGCGCCCTGCTGGTGAGCGCCTGGCTGCTGCTGCTGTCCCGGCGACTGTGGGACGACCTGCCGGGGATCTTCGCCGCGCTGGGCGACCAGGTGCACAGCTTCGCGGCGGGCGAGGCGGTGCGGGTGGCGGCCTGCCTGCTGCTGGTGGGCCTGCCCTCGCTGGCGCTGGGCACGGTCTACCCCTTGCTGTTCAGGCTGCGCGGGTTTCCCGGCCAGCAGGCCGACGCCTGCGCCGGGCTGCTGGCGGCAGCCAACGCCCTGGGCTGCATGGCGGGGGCACTGCTGACGGGCTTCGTGCTGATCCCTCGGCTGGGCTCCGAGCGCACGCTGGGGCTGCTCTGCGCCTCGGTGCTGGCGGTGGGCTTGCTGGTGCTGCTCCTGGCCGCCGCGCGCTCGCGAGGACCGCAGCTCTCGCCCCTGCGCCGGCCCCTGCTGGCAGCCCAGGGCCTGCTGGGCCTGCTGGCCGTGGCCGCGCTGGCGCAGCAGCCGGCCTGGGATCGGCTGGCCCTCACCTCGGGCGCCAATGTGTACTTCCGCTCCACCCATGTCTTCGAGGGCTCGGAGCTGATCTTCTGGAACGAGGACAGCTTCGGGGGCTTCACCACGGTGGTGGAGAACGAGGCCCTCAACGGTGAACGTTGGCGCGTGCTGCTCACCAACGGCAAGTTCGAGGGCAACGACGTGGGTGAACGCCCGGCCCAGGCCGCCTTCGCCCTGCTGCCACCCTTGCACAGCCCGGGGCGCAGCCGCGCCTTGATCGTGGGCATGGGCACCGGCCACACCGCCCGCCTGGCGGCGGACGCGGGCTACGAAGCCGTGGAGCTGGTGGAGCTGGCTCCGGGCATCGTGGGCGCCGCCACCAAGAGCTTCGACCACGTCAACCAGCGGGTGCTGGAGCATCCCGCGGTGCGGCTTTTCCTGGAGGACGGGCGCAACCACCTGCTGCGCAACAAGGTCGCCTACGACATGGTCAGCATCGAGATCACCTCCGTGTGGTTCGCGGGGGCGAGCAACCTCTACAGCCGCGAGTTCTACCGCCTCGTCCGCGACCGGCTGGCGCCCGACGGTGTGCTGGCCCAGTGGATCCAGCTGCACCACCTGGCCCCCGAAGAGGTGCTCTCGGTGGTGGCCACGCTGCAGGAGAGCTTCGAGCACGTGGGCTTCTGGCAGGTGGGCGGCCAGGGCGCCATGCTGGCCTCCCGCCAGCCCCTGCAGCTGCGCGCGTCGGCGCTGGACGAGCTGCGACAGCGACCTGAGCTGGAGGAGGCGCTGCGGCTGCTGGAGCAGCGCCACGGCCCCGGGCTGGCCTTCGCCGAGGACACGGTGGTGCTCACCCCTCCCGAGCTGCGGGCGCGCATGGACAGGGCGCTCGTGGAGGGCACCCCCATCAACACCGACGGCAACCGCTACCTGGAGTACTCCACGCCCAGGCACAACCTGGAGCAGCGCGACCACCGCGGCGAGATCCTGGGGGCGCTGATGGAGGGCTTGCCCGCAGCCGAGCGCGCCGAGCGCCTGGCCAGGCTGGGCGACTAGCCTCCGGCTCCCCCACCGGCTCCCGGACATGATCCGGGATTCAAAATGTTGAGTGACCGATCACGTCCGGAATTGCGGACATGATCCGGGGTTCAACAGGTTGAGTGACCGATCACGTCCGGAATTGCGGACATGATCCGGGACTAAGAATGTTGAGTGGCCGATCACGTCCGCCTCGGCGCTTTCGCCCGCCCGGCTCATGGCGACGCCCACCTACCCCCTGTCCGGGTGCCCGTACTCTCGCACCACGGGAGGCCGCAGGGCGCGGTAGGCGTCGGGGCGCTCTTCAGGATCGTTGAAGGAGAAGCGCAGGTGCAGCAGGTCGTCCTCGCGGGCGATGACGCCGCGGGCCCACCAGGGCAGGTGGGGGTCGGCGAGCTGGGACGCTGCGGCGCGCACCAGCAGATCGGGATCCTCCCCCCACCGCCGGGGTGCAGCCCGAGCCGCGGCGCGCCGCACCAGCACCGAGGGCTCATCGGGATCGATGCGCCGGGGGTACACGGAGGCGGCCGCGGCACGCATCCGCTCGTCGCCGTCGGTCAGCGCCCGCTCCAGCGCGGGTCCTGCTCCCAGCTCCGCCAGGGCCTCCAAGGCCCGCAGGCGCACCTCGGCGTCTCCGTGGGCCGCCAGGGGAGCGAGCTGCTCAGCGCTGGCTCCGCCGCTGCGTCGCAGGGCGTCCAGCGTCGTGATCAGCACGTCCAGGTCGAGATCCCCGAGCAGGGGCAGCAGCCGCTCGGCTTGGCCCGGGCTGTAGCCCAGGGCCTCGGCGGCGGCCTTGCGCACCTCGGCGTCGGCGTCGGCAGCCAGGGAGGCCAGCAAGGGGAGCGCCTCCGCCTGCCCACCCATGAACTTGCAGGCATCCTTGCGCAGGGTGGCGTCGGAGCTGCTGGCCATGGCGGCCAGGGCCTCGCTGTCAGCTGGAGGGGTCGGCGGATGGTACGAGGGCACCCGCGCGGGTTCGCCCAGCCTGGTCAGAGCCTGCGCCGCCTCGGCTGCCACCAGGACCGTGGGATCGTCCAGGCCCGCCCGCAAGACGGGCAGGGCTCGCGGATCGCCGATCTCGCCCAGGGCGCGCAGGGCCGAGCGGCGCAGGAAGCTGTTGCTGGACACCGCGGCGCGCAGCAGCGCCTCCACCGAATCCACCGCCCGCAGGCGACCCAGGCTGCGCGCGGCCTCACGGGACACGTCCACGTCCGGATCATCCAGCAGGATCTGCAGCAGCCGGCTGTCGCCTCCCAGGAACCCCAGGGCCCAGGCGGCCTTCCAGCGCTGGTAGGCGTCGGGCGAGCCCTGGGCAGCGGCCCGCACCGCCAGCACCAGCCGCTCGTCCTGCACCCCCTGAGCGGCCAGCTCACCCAGACGATGGGTGGCCAGCACGCGCACCACGCTGGAGGGATCCTGGCTGCGCGCCGCCAGCAGGCCCACATCGTCCAGCAGGGCGCAGGCCCGCGCCCTCACCAGCGGATCCACGTCCGCCGCCAGGCGGCGGAGCACGGCCCCGTCGCGGCTGCTGGCAGCCACCGCCAGCCGCACCGCCACCTGCTCGTCCGCCACCAGCGCGTCGGCCCCGCCTACCAGCGCCGCCGCGGCGCGCACCCGCGGATCTCCGTGCTCGAGGTCCTCCACCGCCACCGGCCCCAGCAGCTGTTCGAGGCCCGGCAGGCCCGCCGCTTCGCAGGCCCCAGGCCGCCAGTCCAGCTGGAAGTGCTCCGCCAGAGTCCAGGCCGCCACGCAGCCAGCGAGCGCCGGCCGCTCATCCAGGCTGCCCGGCTCCACCCACAGCGCGGCGCTGGCGGCGCTGTCCACCAGCTCCACCATGGACCAGGGCAGGAGCTGGGCGGCAGCGCGCGACCAGGAGGGCTGGCCCGGGCCCAGCACCACCACCACGCTGCCCCGGTCATCAGCAGCCCGCGGAGCCAGGCCCTCCGCCAGCGGGCCCAGCGCCTCACCGGGCTGCAGCCACAGCACCGCCAGCTGGCCGCCGGAGGTGCTCGGACGTTCGCCGCTCCAGACCCGCAGCGGCGCACCCAGGCGGGCGGCGAGGGCCTCCGCCCCCTCCGCGAAGGGCTCGGCCGCGAGCACGCGCACGCTCCAGCTTCCAGCCCACTCCGCGCCGGACGTCGGGATGGCCCGGGTGGCCCGCAGCGCGGGGTCCGCCTGCGCGACCGGATCGGGCGCAGCTGCTGGTGGCGGGGTGGGTTCCTGCCCCACACAGGCCAGCAGCAGCAGCAGGATCAGCATGGCGACGGGTCCCTACCAGGGAGGTGCGAGGGGAGTATCGCACGCCCGACAGGAGCTCGCCGCGAGCCCCCAGGGCGGGCCGCGGCTGCGCGAGGAATCCGACTACGGAGTGGTCAGGCAGAGCTCGTAGTCGCCCGAGCCGCTGTAGGAGTACACGACCCACAGGTAGGTGCCGCGGGCGCCGGCGTAGCTCACGGACTCTTCCGAGGCGGTGTCTTCGGAGACGGCCACCATCTGCCAGGTGCCGCGGCTGCGCTTGTAGCGGTACAGGTACAGGTCGAAGTCGGTGCCTGAGTCGCCGGACAGGTAGGCTTCATGCGTGCCGCGAGAGCTGGTCTCGTAGGAGGAGCCGTCGGGCTCGTAGGCGTACTCGCCGCTGCCGATGAGGGTGCCGCTGTAGGTGGCGTCGTAGCCGTCGCAGGTGGTGGTGGTGCCGCCGCCGCCGCCACCGCCGCCGCTGGAGCCACCGGTGTAGCCGTTGATCCAGCCTTCGAAGGCGTCGACGCGGGTGCTCACGCCGTAGTACTGGCAGTAGTAGTCACCGTAGGAGGTGACGCCGCCCAGGTACACGTCGCTGCCGCGGTCCACGAACATGGGGCCGCCTGAGTCGCCGGCGCAGGGGCCGCCGCTGCCCTGGCGGTACGACACCTGGGTGTCGCGGTCGCCGCTGCCGGTGCAGCCGGACACGGCGCAGCCCAGCCCGCCCAGGGGCAGGTCGATCTGCAGCTTCTCGCCGTAGCCGCGGTACTCGGTCTCGCCGAAGCCGGCGAAGTTCATCATGCTGCCGATGTCGCCCGTGGTGAAACCGTCGCTCTCGGGCAGCGGGCTGACCGGGGTGACCGACTCGGTGACCGCGTAGTCGAGCAGCATCACGCCGATGTCGTTCTCGATGCGGCGGGAGTTGTAGTCAGGGTGCTCGGTGATCTCGGACACGGTGTACAGGTGGCTGGTGAGATCCACGTAGGGGTTGTCGCCCACGTAGACGGCCATGCGCGAGGCCCGCAGGCCCTCCAGGCAGTGGGCGGCGGTGATCACCACCTCGTCGGACACCAGGGTGCCGGTGCAGATCGGGTCGGTGTAGACGTAGCCGCCGTACATCTCGTGCAGCGAGACGACGGCGTCGTGGTACCAGGCGTCGGGTGCGCTGCCCCCATAGATCTTCTGGGTGGCCTCGGCGTTGGGCCCAGAGCCTTCGATGACTTCGAGCTCGGGCGCGCAGCCCAGGGTGCCGAGGAGGAGGGAGGAGAGGACGACGAACCGCGGTGTGGACAGCTGCACAGGATCTCCGGGGGGGCATGTCAAGGGGGGGGGCACGGGGAACGTCTCTCACGGGACCATGCCTACATGACAGAGTTCCGTGGCGCTCGCTGCACAGAAAATGTCAATAGATGAATCAGCGTTCAGTTTCCTGACGCCCTCTTGACAAGTCCAGGCTTCCAAGCAGGTGCGGGGTGTCCTTGCGGGCGTGGCGGACCTGGAATTCCACTCCCTCCAGGTCAAGCTCGGCGCGATGCCGGATGAGCACCTGGCCGGGCATGAAGATGGGGCGCTTGAAGGCCACGGAGACGCTGTGGGCCTGGGGCAGGTCGTGCCCCCGCTCCACCTCGGCCAGGGCGCGCGCCATGGTCCACATGCCGTGGGCGATGGGCCGGCGGAAGCCGAAGGGCCGCGCCAGCAGCGCGTGCAGGTGGAAGGGGTTGTAGTCGCCGGACACCAACGCATAGCGCCGGCCGGTGTCGGCGGGCACGGGCACCTCCACCGGCTCGCACCAGCCACCCTGATCCTCCTCGCCGGCCTGGCCGCCCGCCTTGCCCTTGCGTCCGCGCACCTTCTTGTCTCGCGACAGCACCGTGGCCGACCCCTCCCACACCAGGTCGGCGGTGGCGCGCGCCTCCATGCTCAGGTCGATCTCGACGCCGCGCCGCACCTGCCGCACGGCGCCCAGGCTGCAGCGCAGGTCGAGCTTCGTGCCAGGGGCCAGCTCGCGATGCTGGGTGAAGCGCTGCACGGTGTGCACCAGCCCGAAGGGGCTCACGGGAAACTCCGGCGAGACCGCCTGCTCGGTCATGCAGCCCAGGAACAAGGTCTGCAGGTAGACGCTGGGCACCTGGGAGCCCTCGGCGAAGCCGCACACCTGGCGGTAGCGGGCCACCAACTCTGCATCCAGCACCACGCCGGGACGTTCCAGCACCACCCGCCGGAGCACGCGATCGGGAGCGACCTCTCCCTGGGTGCCGAAGAGCCCGCGCCCGGCAGCCCGCAGGTACTGGCCCAACATGGAGGGCGAGCGCGCCAGCGTGCGGCGCAGCTCGGGCCCGTCCAGGGGGAGATCGCGGGGGGCTTCGTCTTCGGCAGAGCTCATCGGACCTCCAGGACTGAGCCGATCTATGGCGCGCGCAGGTGAAGGGCCGCCCCACTCGGGTCATGCCCCCAATTCTGAGACAGCCATCAGGGTCATGCCCCCAATTCTGAGACAGTTCTGGCGCGGGCTGGGGGACTGTCACGCGAAAACCGTATTTGCTCCGTGGGCGTCACTCGCGGAACGGCTGGATCGTCTCAGAATTCGGAACATGACCCCCGGCGCTGTTGCAGAATCGGGGGCATGACTCCGGACCTCCCGACCCCGGGCTCCCCCTGCTCCTCGGGAGTCTAGCGCTGCAGCTGCCAGGTGACCTTGGAGAACAGCTGCCAGGCGGGCGCCTGGTCGGCCTCCTGCCCCAGCCCGCCGCCCAGGTACACCGCCCGCCCAGGGGCCGCCTCCCAGGCCAACATCAGCTGCCCGGCGTACTCGTCGTCCAGGCTGTCGCGGTCCAGCACGAGCCGCGCCCACAGCTCGGGGGTGGCGAAGTACTCCAGCAGCGCGCGGCCCACCCAGCCGGAGTAGAGCTCCTCGCCCTGCCAGGCCAGCCGCTCCCAGGTGGCCTCCGCGCCCAGCGCCGCTCGCCGACCGGAGAGGAGCAGCAGCTCGACCTCGAGCTGCTGGAGCTGCCCCACCACCAGCTCGTCGTAGGAGGGCCCCTGGCCCAGGTCCACCTCGGCCCCCAGCTCGAGCCAGCGGGCCAGGTAGCCCGACCAGGACAGCTCCACCTGGTGGTAGGTCAGCATGGTGTCCTGGTACAGCTCCTGGTCCCGCAGCAGCTCCAGCTTCAGGTGGCTGGCGTCG
Organism: uncultured Enterobacterales bacterium; assembly: GCA_964512185.1. Lineage (GTDB taxonomy): Bacteria > Myxococcota_A > UBA796 > UBA796 > JAFGLY01 > CAZEJJ01. Next base: position 18,424 of record CAZEJJ010000076.1, read on the forward strand.
GCGAAGAACAGCTTGACCGTGGGCTCGACGGTGAAGTCCCGCAGGCGAAGGTCGCTGGGATTCCAGGCCGCGCTCACGTCCAGCGGCGACAGGCTGACGCGCCGCACCGGGCCCCTGGAAGGAAAGATCCGGTAGCCGGCCCACAGGCTGTTGAACCATGAATCGGCGTAGGGCAGGTAGCCGTTCTCGGCACGGAAGCCCTGGTCCACGTAGGTGGCGAGGCCTCCTCCCACCCAGTGATGGCCATCGTGCTCCACGGCCAGCACTCCGGCGGGGGACCACTCCTCTTCCTGCTCGGCGTAGCTGGTGTAGGACCCCAGCAGGGCCGCCTCGAGCTCCCAGGCGTCCGCCAGGCGCAGGCGACCGTCCACGGCGGCCACGCGGTTGGCCAGGCCCGATCCGGTGATGGTCTTGTCGCTGTACAGCAAGCCCAGGTGGCCGTCAGGGCCCACCGCCCGCCGCAGCCGAAGGGCCGTGTCCAGCGTGGGGTCGCGATCGTCCTGCGGGCCCAGCTCCGCCTCGCCCCAGCCGCCGCCTTCGGACACCGAGTCCGCCGGCGCGCCGTCCAGCACATGCAGGGCCGCCGCGGTCCAGCCATCGGCCTCCACCGTGGCCCGGGCGCCGTAGCGCGGCGTGGTCATGGAGCGGGTGTAGACCAGCTCGCCATAGGGACCCTCGAACCACTCGCGCCCCTCCATGAAGAAGGGCCGCTTCTCGTCCAGGTACAGGGCGTAGCGGCGGTTTACTTCTACCTGGTAGGCGTCGGTCTCCACCTGCGAGAAGTCCGGGTTCACCGTCACCAGCCCGGTGAGCGCGGGCACCGGATCCACCCGCAGGGTCAGGCCAGGTGCGAGCCCCCAGGCACCCCAGCGATCCCCGGAGGGGCCCTCGTCGGTCAAGCCGAAGGCCAGGCTGGGGGTGACCGCCAGGCCCCATCCCTGGTCCACCCTGCCAGGCCCGCGCAGCAGGTTCTCCTGCACCAGGATGCCGGAGATGTCGGGGTACCGCACCGGCCAGCTGGAGCGCTCGCCGCTGCGCGCGGTGCCCCGCAGCAGGCTCACCCCGACGCGATCCAGCTGCGCGGGATGCCGGACGCTGCGCCAGGGGATGCGGATCTCCAGCCGGTAGCCCGTCTCCGTCAGCTCTCCATGGCTCTCCCACTGCCCGTCCCAGCTGAACTCGTCCGAGAGGCCAGCCATGCGGGTGGCGTCCGCCTGCACCCCCAGCGGGTTGACTAGGAACAGGTAGCCGCGCTGCGCGTCGCCCGCGGGGTCCAGGTAGATGCCCGCGTAGTCGTCTCCCCAGATGTCGTCGCGCCTGGTGAGCCGCGCGCGCAGCAGCTCGGGCTCGGGGTCCAGCACCTGGTAGTGCAGGTACAGGGCCTGCTGGTCGCACAGCAGCCTGGCCGTGGCCGAGACCTCCGGTTCGCCGCCCGGCGCGGGGAAGTACACCACCCAGTCGTCCACCACCAGCGCCTCACCCCAGGCGGCCTCGTCCGCCCGCCCGTCGATCACCACCTGGGCGGACTCCAGGTAGGGCAGATCAGCGTCGAGGGCGATGGGCATCAGTGATCACTCCAGCATCGACAGCGCCGGGACGCTCCACTGTACCCACCCAGAGCCCGATGGGTATACTGGCCGTCCCGTGGCCCTCCCCTGGATCGCCGAGACGAACTGCTTCACGCGAATGAACGCCTTCTGCATGAACTGCCAGGGGGAGCATCCCCCCGCCTGTTGCCCCGAGCAGCCCGGGGAGCACCTGGCCGATGCTGTCTGGGTGACCGAAGAGATCGGCCTCGAAGCGCTGACCTTCCGCCGCAGCACCCCCAAGGCCCCCGGCTGGCGGCAGCCGGGCGACGCCGCCGGACGCGCAGCCGCCCCGGACAAGCCCCTCAGCCACGAGACCCTGCTGGAGCAGCTCAACCACCGCTTCTCCCTGGCGCACGCTGTAGCCCAGGAGGGGAAGCAGGCCCGGGTCCTCACAGACCAGCGCAGCCAGCGCCGCCTGCACAAGGACACAGCTCGGCGGGTGGACCACTTCCTGGCCCAGGCCGACGCCGTCCTGACCACCAAGGCCCGCGGCCGCCTCGGCAAGGCCGAGCGCACCCTGCTGCTGGCCCGCGATCTCGACGAGCTGGATCCGCGCATCCACATGCGCCTGGGCTTCGTGCTGGCCATGATGGGCCGCACGGTAGAGGCGGCGGCCAGCTTCGAGCGGGTGGGGAGCGTGCTGCCGGCGGGCCAACCCGCAGCCCTGCGGGCCAGCGCGCTGCTGCTGGCCTCCCGGGCCGCGTTCCTCGCCGGCGACCACAAGGCCGCCTGGGAGTACGGCGGCCAGTCCGAGTCCACCCGCGCCAACGACGCGGGCGTGCACTACCAGAAGGCCCTGGTGGCCTCGCGCTACGCCCAGGCCGACCGCAGCGTCAAGCTCTGCCTGCGCCGCGCCGTGGAGCTCGATCCCACCTACTTCACCCTGGCCGCGCTGGATCCCGGGCTGGACGACGCCACCTGGAACCAGGCCGTCCAGCCGCTGCTGCAGGAGGTGGACGACGGCTGGTCCCAGGGACTGCTGGAGCAGAAAGAGGCCTCGGCCACGCTGGCCAGGGAGCTGGCCGAGCTGGTGGACTCACCGGCCTTCCAGGAGCTGACCCTCCCCGCCGACCTGGGCGCGGGCGAAGATCATGACAGCCACGCCGCCGTGCGCGCCGCGCTGAGCCGCGCCAGGAACCTGGCCGCCAGCCTCGACCTCGTGCTGCAGCGCGGGCCCGCGGCCCAGCTGCGCCTGGACGCCCAGCTCCACCGCGCAGCCGGCGACCTCAAGCACTGGATCCAGGTGCTGCAGAAGGCGCTACTGCAGCGCATCCAGCAGAGCGCCCGCAAGGCGCTGCCGGCACAGGGAGCCAGGCCGGCACGCCGCACCGGGCCCCACGTGCAGCGCCTGGTGGAGCTGCTGGCCGAAGCGGAGCAGCTGGAAGCGGGCGTCGGCCAGTCCAGGTCCATCGCCGCCATGGAGCGCATGGTGGCCAAGGAGGTACACGCCATCGAGGTCCTAAGCGCCCCCGAGCCCCGGCGAGGCCAGCACCGGGCCGGCAGGGGGCCCACCGGCACGATGGGGCGCGTCGGCTTCTACCTGGCGGTCATGACCGCCGTCGCGGCGGCCCTGGGGGCCGATCTGCTGGCCCTGCGGCATCCCTCCTTCGCGCTGCATCCCTTCTGGGTCTCCCTGGGCTGCGCGGCGCTCACGGTCTACCTGCCCGAGCTGGTGGCCCGCCTGGCGAGCCGCGGAAGCCAGGGCCTGCGGCTGCACGAGCTGGCCTTCCTGCCCGCCTACATGATCTTCCCCGTGCTGCCGGCGGGCCTGCTGGTCAACTCCTTCCCCACGCCGGGCATGTTCCTGCTCATGATGGCCGTCTGCGCCCTGATGAGCCTGATGTTCATCGTGGGAGCCAGCTCACGGCGAAGATAGGACCCTCCCCCATGTCCCCCAAGCCTGAGCACTCCGCGACCATCGCGGCGCACGCCGGCACCATCGACGTGCGCCACTGCGCCCTGCGCATCGTAGAGGGGCCGGGAGCCGGCACGGTGCTGGATCCCCTGCCCCGACGCACGCTCATCGGGCGGCATCCCTGGTGCGACCTGGCCCTGGACGATCCCCGCGTCAGCGGCGCCCACTGCGAGCTGCTGCTGGCCCGCGACCAGGTGCGCCTGCGCGATCTGAGCAGCACCAACGGCGTGCGCTCCGGCAACATGCGCCTGTTCGACGCCCTGCTGGAGCCGGGCGCCAGCTTCTCGGTGGGCGACACCACCCTGCGCCTGGAGTCCAAGCAGGGCACGCGGCAGGTGCCGCGCGAGCGGGGCGACGCCAGCGGACGCCTGCTGGGCGAGGCCCCCTCCATGCAGCGCCTGTTCGACATGCTGGCCCGCGTCGCCCCTCGCGAGCTGCCCGTGCTGCTGCAAGGCGAGACGGGCACCGGGAAGACCGCCGTGGCCGAAGCCCTGCACCACCAGAGCCCCCGCCGCAGCGCCCCCTTCGTGGCGGTCAACTGCGGCGCGCTGCCCCTCGACCTGGTGGAGAGCAGCCTCTTCGGGCACGTCAAGGGCGCCTTCACCGGGGCCCACCGCAGCGCCCAGGGTCTGTTCGAGCAGGCCAGCGGCGGCACCCTGCTGCTGGACGAGATCGGCGAGCTGCCGCTGTCCATGCAGCCCAAGCTGCTCAGCGCCATCGAGACCAGGCGGGTGCGGCCCGTGGGCGCCGAGGCCGAGATCCCGGTGGACTTTCGCCTGGTCACCGCCACCAACCGCAGCCTGTGGGACGAGGTGGAGGCCGGCAGCTTCCGGCGCGACCTGTACTACCGCATCGCCGGCCTGGAGCTGCGGGTGCCGCCCCTGCGCGAGCGCCGCGAGGACCTGGCCGCCCTGGCGGCGCTGTTCCTGGCCCGCCTGGCCGAGCAGGATCCGGCCCTCGACCCTGCCGATCCCCCGCGCCTCGACGCCGCCGCCATCAAGCGCCTGCGGGCCCACTCCTGGCCCGGCAACGTGCGCGAGCTGCAGAACGTGGTGGCCCGCGCCAGCGTGCTGGCCCTGGGCTCCGTCATCCAGCCCCAGGACCTGCTCTTCCAGGGCTGGTCGGCCCAGGAAGAGCAGGCCGCGAGCCCCGCGATCGGCGCCGACTTCGACGCCGACGCGCTGTACGAGGGCAGCTTCAAGGCGTTCAAGGCCTCCCTGCTGGCCCACCACGAGCAGCGCTACTTCCGGCGGCTGATGGAGCGCGTGCAAAGCAACATCACGCGCGGCGCTCGCGAGGCGGGCATCTCCCGCACCTACCTGCTCACCATGCTGCGCCGCCACCAGCTGTACTCCGCGCCGGAGTGAGTCCGCGGCATTGATGCTACTCTGAGCAGGTGATGACCCGTCTGCTCCTCCTCTCCCCGCTGCTGCTGACCGTGGCCTGCCGCAGCGGCGGCGGCAAGCTCGACAGCGCAGCACCCACCGGCGACTGCACCTGGTACGCCGACGCCGACGCCGACGGCTACGGCGACCTCGGCGCTCCGGCCGAAGGGCCCTGCGGCGACGCTCCCGCGGGCTTCTCCGCCAGCGACGACGACTGCGACGACACGGATGCCGCCGTCCACCCCGGCGCCGAAGAGCTCTGCAACCTGGTGGACGACGACTGCGACGGCCAGGTGGACGACGCCGTCGAAGCCGGCACCTGGCTCGCTGACGCCGATGGCGATGGCTACGGCGACGACGACGACTCCTCGCAGGCCTGCGAGGCGCCGGAGGGCACGGTGCCCGCGGACCAGGGGGGTGACTGCGACGACAGCGATCCCGACAGCTGGCCTGGCGCTCCCGAGCGCTGTGACGGCGCAGACAACGACTGCGACGGCCAGGTGGACGAGGACCTCACCTCCACCTGGTACGCCGACAGCGACGGCGATGGCTACGGCGACGCCGAGTCCAGCCTCGAGTCCTGCGACCCCGGCTCAGGCTGGGTGGACACGACCGGCGACTGTGACGACAGCGACGCAGACATCCACCCAGACGCCGAAGAGACCTGCAACGACCAGGACGACGACTGCGACGGTGACACCGACGAAGATCTGCTCGGCACCTGGTATCCTGACGGCGACGGCGACGGCTGGGGGGCCGCCGGCTCCGAGGTGCAGGGCTGCGAACCGGGCGAGGGCTGGGTCGAGGTGGGCGGAGACTGCGACGACGCCAACTCCAACATCCACCCCGACGCCGACGAAGCCTGCGACGGCATCGACGATGACTGCGATGGGCTGGTGGACGACGACGATCCCAGCGTCACGGGCGGCAGCACCTGGTATGTAGACGCCGACGCCGATGGCTACGGCGACGCCGACAACACGGTCGTCGCCTGCGAGCAGCCCTCCGGCGCCGGCGCCGACTCCAGCGACTGCGACGACAGCGACGGCTCGGTCAACCCCGCCGCCACCGAGCTCTGCGACGGCGTCGACGACGACTGCGACGGCACCGTGGATGAGGACGACGCCAGCGACGCCGCCACCTGGTACCTGGACGCCGACTCCGACGGCTACGGAGACGCCAGCTCCAGCACCATGGCCTGCGAGCGACCCAGCGGCTACAGCGCCGACTCCAGCGACTGCGACGACCACGACGACGACATCAACCCCGGCGCCGCCGAGGCCTGCAACAGCGCAGACGACGACTGCGACGGCGCCGTGGACGAAGACGTCCTGTCCACCTTCTACGACGATGCCGACGGCGACGGCTTTGGCGACGCAGGCAGCGGCAGCACCGGCTGCAGCCCGAGCAGCGGTCAGACCGCCGACAGCAGCGACTGCGACGACGGCGAGGCGGCCGTCAACCCCGCCGCCTCCGAGCTCTGCAACGGCGTCGATGACGACTGCGACGGCACCGTAGACGAGAGCGAGGCCACCGACGCCGCCACCTGGCTCATCGACGCCGACGCCGACGGCTACGGCTCCAGCAGCTACTCCGTCACCGCCTGCGAGCAGCCCACCGGCTACGTCTCCAGCGGCTCGGGCGGCGACTGCGACGATCTCGAAGCCACCACCTACCCAGGCGCCGACGAGATCTGCGACGGCGCCGACAACGACTGCGACGGCACCGTAGACGAAGACGAGGCCATCGACACAGACACCTTCTACGGCGACGCGGACGGAGACGGCTGGGGCGCCGCCAGCGACACGGTCAGCGCCTGCTCCGCCCCCAGCGGTTACGTAGAAGACGCCCCCGACTGCGACGACAGCGACGCCTCCATCCACCCCGAGGCCACCGAGAGCTGCAACGGGGTCGACGATGACTGCGACGGCGACGTGGACGACGACGATCCCGACGTGACGGGCACCTTCACCTGGTACACCGACGCCGACAACGACGGCTACGGCGACGCCGAGAGCCCCGTACACGCCTGCACACGCTCGCGGGGCGTGGAGCTGGACGACAGCGACTGCGACGACAGCCTGGCCGCGGTCAACCCCGGCGCCACCGAGATCTGCAACGGCACAGACGACGACTGCAGCGGCGCCATCTCCTGGCTCGAAGAAGACCCCGACGGCGACGGCGCGCGCACCTGTGGCAGCTCTCTGTGGCTGCGCTCGGGCAGCTACTCCAACACCGATCCCGGCACGAGCGCCCCCTACGGCGCCAGCCAGGCCGCCGCCCTGCTGGCGGGCCACGACATGGGCTTCGACACCGCCACCATGGCCGACACCGAGATCACCGCTGAGCTGCTGGACAGCTACGGCCTGCTGGTGCTGTTCGGCGTCGGCGACCACGGCCCCCTGAGCGCCGACGAGTCGCTGGCCCTGTACGGCTGGCTGAGCGACGGCGGCAGCCTGCTGTACCTCGGCTACCACCCCTACTCCAGCACCTGCGCCATGGTGGACAGCCTGCCCGCCAGCTTCGGCCTGTCCTGCGCCGACTACGACGACCACTGGACCGGCCTCTCCACCAGCGTCACCGCGCACGAGGTCACCACTGACATCAGCTACCTGAGCGGCACCGGCGGCGAGCACTGGACCGTCAGCAGCCCGGCCCAGACCGTGGTGGAGATCGATGGCTGGCCCGTCGTCGCGGTCCTGGAGCAGGACGACGGGCGCATGGTGGCGGTGAGCGACGAGTGGCCGTACTACGACAGCGGCTCCGGCGACAGCGACATCACCGCGGTGGACAACTGGCAGCTGGTGGAGAACTCCTGGGCCTGGCTCACCGATCTCCCGCTATAGGGTTAGAGTTCGGGAGTTTCCGGAGGCGCGATGCTCACCGTGCAACCCCACCCCTTGCTGGACCTGCGCGTGCTGGTCACCCGCTGGCCCGCGCCGCTGGGGCAGCTGAGCGCCCCAGCCTGGCTGCGGCAGCTCACCAGCCTCGACGCCCCGGTGCCCTTCGCGGCGCCCGACGATGACCACAAGAGAGCCGTGCGCGACCTGCTCCGCCACGGCGGCTTCAAGCCCGCCGGCCGCAGCAAGCCCTGCAACGAGTACATCCGCGGCGTGGCCGCCAAGGGTCGCTTCCCGCTGATCAACGCCGCGGTGGACGCCACCAACCTGGCCGCCCTGCACGGCGCCCTGCCGGTCTCCACGGTAGACCTCGACAAGCTCAGCCTGCCCCTGCGCGTGGCCATCGCGGCCCCCGACGCCAGCTACGTCTTCAACGCCTCGGGGCAGCAGATCAAGCTGGCGGGCCTGCTCTGCCTGCACGACGCCCAGGGCCCCTGCGCCAACTCCGTCAAGGACTCCCAGCGCGCCAAGACCGACGAGACCAGCACCCGCACCATCACCATGATCTGGGGCACCCGGGCGCTGCCAGGCCGCGCCGCCGCCGTGCTGGACTGGCACACGCAGCTCAACGAGCGCCTGGGCGGCCAGGTGGACATCATCCGGCCCGGGCACCCGTGAACAGACCCGCCGACCACCAGGTGGCCGCCTTCGTGGCGCTGGCGGCGGCAGCCACGCTGCTCCTGCTCCGGCTGGCCGCCGACCTGTACTGGCCAGCGGGCACCGATCAGGCCATGTGGGGCCTCTCGGCGCTGAACCTGGTCACCGGCAGCTCCGTGCACCTGCCGCCGCTCTATCCGCTCCTCACGGGCATCCTGCACCTGCTCGGCGCCCCCCTGGTGCCGGCCGGGGCGGGCGTGTCCCTGGCCGCCGCGAGCCTGGTCCCGGCGCTGATCTACCTGCTCGCCCGGGAGCTGGGCGCGCAGCCCCGCTGGGGACTGGCCGCCAGCGCGGCCTGCCTGCTGGCGCCGGAGCTGACCATCTTCGGGCTGCGGCTGCAGCCGGACGCGCTGGCGGCGCTGGGGTTCACCGCCGCGGCGCTGGCGGCCGCCCGCTTCCTGCGCAGGCAGTCTCCCGGCAACCTGGTGGCGGTGCTGCTGCTCGCCGCCCTGCTGCCCCTGGTGCGGGAGCACGGCCTGCTGGTCTCGGGCCTGCTGGCGGCGGCGCTGCTGGTGGCACCCGGCACCGCGTCCATGCGCCTGCTGCGCCTGGCGTTGGTGGTCGGCGTCGTCCTGCTGGCCCCCGCGATGGGCGGGGCGTCCCCGGGCCTGCCCTGGACCACGCCCTGGTTCTCCAGGGTCACCGAGGCCATGGATGCAGCGGAGCAGGCCCAGATCCCGGGCTTCGTGCTCAAGCAGCGCGGGCTGGAGCGCGAGCAGGGCGAGGCCGTCTTCCTGGCCGGCGACAGGCTGGGCATCGCCATCTACTACCTGCGACACGCCCTCAAGGAGGGCTCCTATCTCTGGGGCTGGCTGGTGCTGGGGCTGCTGGCGCTGCCCGGCCTGACGCGGCGCTGGTGGCGGGGCCCGCTGGTGGGCCTGCTGCCTCCCTTCGCCGTCCTGGCGGTCTTCTCCGAGCCTCGCCATGCCGCGGTGGGCGTCCCCGTCGCCATGGCCATCGTGGCGGCCACGCGCGGGTTCTGGCACATCAAGGGCTGGATGCTGCGCGCGCTGGCCGCGGTCGCGGTGGTGGGAGGGCTGCTCTACGCGCCGGCCATCCTCAAGAACGCCGAGGGTGAGATCCAGGGCGTGCAGGACATGTACATCTTCGGCGCCAACGTCTGCGAAGTGGTCGAAGAGGGAGCCCTGGCGGCGGGCGCCCCGGGTGCCTTCCTGTTCTGCCCGCTGCCGCTGCATGCGCCCCGGCAGCAGATCACCGCCGCCGACTGGAAGACCTGGTTCGTGGGTCCCTCTCCGCCCTCCGAAGCCTGGATGCTCGTGCCCGAGAGCACCCGCGATCTCCCCGTCTACCGCCTGCTACCAGAGCTCCAAGGCGACGCCCGGCCCTGCGGCGACGCCTTCCCGCCGCCGGGTCTGCCGTACCACAGCACCGGGCCGCGCCCGGTGGTCATGGAGCCCGACTGCGAGGCGCTGCCCGACGAGGTAGTGCTGATGCTGGCTCACCTCCCCTACTCCACCTCGCCGCGCGAGAAGCCTGATCCCGGAGCCCCTCGATGACGCACCTGTCCATGGCCGCGAGCCTGCCCCTCGCCCTGCTGCTGGCTCCCGCCTGCGACGGCGTGGACCTGAGCCAGTTCAACCGCGTGGCCATGGAGGTCCTGCTGCTGCACTCCCCGGACCTGGCCGCCGAGTACGGCCTGGACAACGAGGTGGGCGAGACCACAGCCATCGAAATCTACCTGCTGCAGGCCCTGGGCTCGGGTGAGAGCGGCAACAAGGTGAGCGGCGCCGTGGTGCGCGTCACCATGCCCGATGGCACCGCGGTGCAGCTCGACGAGATCGAACCCGGACGCTACCGCGCGGTCTCCACCGAGCGCCCGGCCCTGTACTACCAGGACCGCGGCGAGTACCAGGTCATGGCCGTGGTGGACGGGCGCAGCTGCGCCGCCTCCGCCAGGGCCTATGTGGGCACCACCATCACCGAGCCGGCCAGCGGCACCCAGGTGGAGCCCAACGTACCCCTGACCCTCAGCCTGGCGGACGAGGCCGACGCCGTGCTGGTGTTGGTGTACGACGAGCAGGGTCAGGAGGTGTACAGCGACGCCCCCACCGACGGCGAGGACCTGCTGGCCCTGATCACCGGCGGCAGCGTGTCCGAGGCCACCATCGACGGCCGCACCTTCGAGGAGGGCCACGTCTACCTGGTGGGGGCCGCCGGCCTGGAGGCGTCCACCTGGCTGGAGAGCAGCGACAGCTTCGCCCCCGGCCTGTCTTCTTTCGCCTCGGGCAGCCTCGACGCCGTGGCCGTGGTCACCATGCCGCTGCAGGGCCTGGCGGGTGTGTTCATGTCGGTTCAGGGCGAGGGCCTGGAGGAATTCGGCATCAGCATGGAGGAGCACGCCGAGGCGCTGCTCTACGGCGCCCGGATCGAGCTCTCCTCGGGGCTGGAGCAGCAGCCCATCACCGGCGGGCACGCGCTGATCAGCTCCGGCACCATGGAGGTGCTCCTCCAGGAATCGGACGACACGCCGGGCCTGTACCAGGTCAGCAGCGACGACGTCCCGGGCCTGAGCTACGTGACGGGGCGCGGCTACAGCATGCAGATCAGCGAGGACGGCGAGAGCTGGTCCCTGGCCATGGAGGCCCCCGAACCCCCGGTGATCGCGGAACCCGAGCCCCAGAGCTACCACGAGGCGGGCACCAACCTGGTCCTCACCGTGCCCGAGGAGCACGAGCTCTACTTCGCAGCCGTGGTGGACTCCAGCGGTGAGATCCTGTGGGACGACCTGCCCGACGCCGACAACGCGGAGCAGATCTTCACCGGCGAGCACGGCACGCCGCCCGGCGGCCACATCGAGCTGCCCGGCGCTGTCTTCACCCTCGAGGGCCAGGTGTTCGGCGTCGGCCTGATGGGCCTGGATCGCATCGCCAGCGACCACATCCCCGACGATCTCAACGCCGAGTTCTCCGACCTCTACCTGGGCACGACCGCCTTCACCGCGGTCACCACGCTGCAGCTTCCCTGAGCCCCAAGCTCAGCTCCACACAGGTTCCGTGCCCTTGAGGCTTGCCTCGCTGCGCCATGCGCCGCTATCCTTAGCTGTCTTCTCCGGTGCCCAGAGCGAGTCCCATGAGCCGCGGCCATACCCTTCCCTGGATCTGCCTCGTCGCCCCTGTCCTGCTCACGGCCTGTCCCCAGGACGTCAACTTCACGCGCCAGCGGGCGAACGACACCTTCTACCAGGAGCCTCGCGACGAGGTGGACATCCTCTGGATCGTCGACAACTCCGAGTCCATGGAAGAAGAGCAAGAAGAGCTGGCCAACCGCTTCTCCGACTTCATCGTCTACATGGACGAGGTCGAGACCCTGATGGACTTCCACCTGGGGGTCATCAGCACCGACATGGACAGCGACAACGAAGAGCGGGGCCACCTGCTGGGAGAGCCGGCGGTGCTCACCCGCGACACCGAAGACTACATGACCCTCTTCCAGGAGCGCATCACGGTGGGCATCGAGGGCTCGGGCATGGAGCAGGGGCTCGAGGCCTCCTTCCAGGCCCTCACCGAGCCCATGGTCTCCGACGCCAACTACGGTTTCCTGCGCGAAGAGGCCATGCTGGCCCTGGTGTACGTCTCCGACGAAGACGACTGCTCGGACCGCGGCGCGCTGCCCAACGAGAACTACTGCTACCTGGACGCCTACCGCCCCGATCTCATCCCGGTGCAGGAATACGTCGCCGCCTTCCGCGATCTCAAGGACGACACCGAGATGGTCATGGCCTCGGCCATCGTGGGCCCCGACGAGGCCCTGGGCTGCGACGACTCACTGCCGGGGCTGCGCTACCACCAGGTGGTGCAGCAGCTGGGCGGGTTGGTGGGCAACATCTGCGAAGAGGACTTCACCGGCATCATGGACAACCTGGGGCTGTCCGTGTCGGGTGTGCGCTCGTCCTTCCCCCTGTCCTACGCCGCGGTTGAGAACACCATCGAGGTGTGGGTCTGCACCGAAGACCCCTGCGACGAGACCACTGGCGCGACGGTGATCCCCGACGAGCTGAACGGCTGGGTCTACGACGCCGACACCTGGTTCATCACCTTCCGCGGCTCCAGCGTGCCGCCCCGCGACTCGGTCATCACGGTCACCTACGAGGTGGGAGCCGGGTAGCCGGATCAGGTGCCCGTGCAGGTGCCCGCGTCCGAGTCGCACTGGGCCCACGAGCTGAACGTGTACGAGCTGGTGCTCATACCCAGGTCGTCCGGTGCGTTGTCGTCGGCGTCCTCACCCCAGTCGCCCGAGGCGTAGAGCACCACGCCGGGGTCCAGGAAGAGCCCGCCGCCCACGGAGCCCGCGCCCAGGTTGCGCTGCAGGATCATGGAGGTGAGGTTCGCGGTGCCCACCGAGGACAGGTAGCCGCCGCCGCCCAGGGAACCGGCCGTGTTGTCGGTGATGGACACGCCGCTGAGCACCGCGGCGCCCGAGGTGTCCGCTAGGTAGAAGCCGCCGCCCGAGGACCCCGCCATGTTGCTGGCGATGTCGATGCTGATGAGCTCCAGGTCGTCCACCTGGCTCAGGTACAGGCCGCCGCCCGATCCCGAGGCGCTGTTGGTGGTCAGCTCCAGCTCCTGGCCCGCCAGCGACGAGACGTACTGCAGGTAGACCCCGCCCCCATCGACCGCGAGGTTGTCGGCGATGGTGACGTAGCTGATGTTCACGTCGGTGACCCCGACGCCCACCACGCCGCCGCCGTGGGCGGCGCCCTCGTTGTACTCGATGGTGGTGGCGGTGCCGTCATCGAAATTCTGGGTGATGGTGCAGGCGTCACCCAGCAGGGCCACACCGCCGCCCTCCGGCGCGGTGTTGTAGGTGATGGCCACGCCCATCAAGGTGGAGGCGTCGTCCAGGGCCGCGCCGCCGCCCGCGGCGGAGGCCTCGTTCAAGGTCAGGTCGCTGCCCTGCAGCGCTGAATTCAGCAGGTAGGCCGCCCCGCCGTAGTCGGCGATGTTGTCATGGAAGCTGCCCAGCTGGGCCATGGAGGCGTCCAGGTAGATCCCACCCCCCGAGGTGGCGCTGTTCAGGTAGATCTCGGTGTCGGTCAGATCCGTCCCGAAGCTGTCCTCCACGTACAGGGCGCCGCCGTTGTCGACGGCGAGATTGTCGTAGAGCTCGCAGCCGGTGATCACGCCGGTGGAGGTGTAGAGGGCGCCGCCGTGATCCGCCAGGTTGTCGTGGAAGATGCTCGCCTGCGCCTGCAGCTCGATCCCGTAGGCGTACACAGCGCCGCCTGAGAGGGCCTCGTTGCCGCTGAAGGCGCACTCGCTGATCACGAGCATGGATCCGGAGGCGGAGGCCCCGTCGATGGCGCCCCCGGTGTCGCCGACGCCCATGGTGAAGCCGAGCCCATACAGCTCCAGATCGTCGCCCATGGTGATGATCGCGCCGGCGCCGCCGCCGTCCAGCACGGTGGTGCCGGCACCGTTGAGCGAGCGCAGCACCAGCGGCACCGAGGTGGTGACGTTGGCGGGGTAGACGCCATCGCAGAGCATCACGGTGTCGCCGGAGCTGGCGTCCGCCACGGCGCTGGCCAGGCTGGTGTAGGCCACGCTGCCGATGGAGATCGCGCCGTCTTCGCTGGTGCCGCCGTCGCAGTCGTTGTCCAGGCCGTCGCAGATCTCGTCGTGCTCTGGGTTGATGCTGGTGTCGGTCTCGTCGCAGTCGCCGTCGCCGGCCACGTAGCCGGTGGGCGCGTCGCAGCTGGGCCCGTCCTCGCCGTAGGTGGCGGAGCCCACGCCGTCGCCGTCCACGTCGCGGTACCAGGTGGACATGGTGCCGGTGTCCGCGCCGGGGTCGTCGTCGTCCGCCGCACCGGAGCAGTCCTCGTCCGTGTCATCCTGGTCGCAGATCTCGATGGCGCCGGGGTTGATCGCGGCGTCCGAGTCGTCGCAGTCGCTGGCATCGTCGGTGTAGCCGGAGGGCTGGTCACAGGCCTGGCTGGTGTCGGCTGCGTCGCCGTAGCCGTCGCCATCAACGTCGGCGTACCAGGTGGACAGGGTGCCGGCGTCCACGCCGCTGTCATCGTCGTCCGCGGCCCCGGAGCAGTCCTCGTCGGTGTCGGCCTCGTCGCAGACCTCGTCCATGCCCGGGTTGATGTCGCTCTGGTCGTCATCGCAGTCGGTGGCGTCCACCACGAAGCCGGTGGGCTCGTTGCACTGGCGCACGAAGGACCACAGGTCGCCGTAGCCGTCCGAGTCCCGATCCGCGTACCAGGTGATCCAGGTGCTGCCGTCCACGCTGGAGTCGTCGTCGTCGGAATTACCGTCGCAGTCCTCGTCCGTGTCGTCCGCGTCGCCGAACTCGGTGGCGGCGGGGTTGACGTCGGGGCGGCGGTCGTCGCAGTCGCTGTCGTCGTCGGTGTAGCCGCTCCGTGCGTCGCAGGCCTCGCCCGTGGTGGCGGCGTCGCCGTAGCCGTCCCCGTCGGAGTCAACGTACCAGTCCGCGTAGGTGGCGGAGTCCACGCTGTCGTCCGCGTCGTCCGCCAGCCCGTCGCAGTCCTCGTCCGTGTCGTCCGCGTCGCAGACCTCGGTGGCGTCGGGGTTCACGTCGGCCCGCAGGTCGTCGCAGTCGCTGCTGTCGGCGGTGGAGCCGGAGGGCTGGTCGCAGGCCGCCTGGCTCGTGGAGGCGTCGCCGAAGCCGTCGCCGTCCCCGTCGCTGTACCAGGTCTGCTGGGTGCCGGGGTCCACCCCGCTGTCCAGGTCGTCCGCCAGGCCGCTGCAGTCCTCGTCCAGATCCTCAGCGTCACAGACCTCCTGCATGTCCGGGTTGACGTCGGCGCGCGTGTCGTCGCAGTCGTCCGCCGCGCCGCCGTCGGTGTAGCCGTAGGACGAGCCGGTGGGCTCATCGCAGCTGGCCACCGAGCTCAGGGGATCGCCGTGACCGTCGCCGTCCGCGTCGGCGTACCAGCTCGTGAAGGTGCCGCCGTCTACGCCCGCGTCGTCATCGTCGGCGTCACCCGAGCAGTCCTCGTCAGTGTCCAGATCATCGCAGACCTCGGTCATGTCCGGGTTGACGTCGGCGCGCGTGTCGTCGCAGTCGTCCGCGTCGGCGGCCTCCGTGTAGCTGGCGTCGGGCTCCCTGGGGGGATCGCAGGCGCTGCCGCTGACCTCGGGATCGCCGTGGCCATCCTCGTCGACGTCCGCGAAGAACTCCGTGAAGCCGGAGGCATCGACGCTGTCGTCATCGTCGTCCACCAGGCCGTCGCAGTCCTCGTCGGTGTCGGCCTCGTCGCAGAGCTCGGTGGCGCCGGGGTTGACGGCCGCGTCGCCGTCGTCGCAGTCGCTGCCATCGGACAGGTACCCCGGGTCCGGGTCGCAGGCGCCGTAGCCGGTGGTGGCGTCGCCGTAGCCGTCCCCATCCGCGTCCAGGAACCAGTAGACCTGTGTGCCGCCGTCGACGCCGCTGTCGTCGTCGTCCGCCAGCCCCGAGCAGTCCTCGTCGGTGTCGTCCTCGTCGCAGATCTCCTGCATGTCCGGGTTGACATCGGGGCGCGTGTCGTCGCAGTCGTCCGCCGCGCTGCCGCTGGTGTAGCCGTAGGACGAGCCGGTGGGCTCGTCGCAGCTGGCCTCGCTGACGAGGGGGTCCCCGTGGCCATCGACGTCCGCGTCCGCGTACCAGGTGGAGAAGGTGCTGCCGTCCACGTCGGGATCGTCGTCGTCGGCGAGCCCATCGCAGTCCTCGTCCGGGTCGTCCGCGTCGCAGACCTCGGGCCGGCCCGGGTTGCCGGCCGCGGGGGGGTCGTCGCAGTCGTCCCCCAGGCTGGAGTCGGTGTAGTCGAGGCCCCTCCCCTCGGGCTGATCGCAGGCGGTGGTGGTGTTGTCGGGATCGCCGTAGCCGTCCCCGGCCGCCTCC
>CAZEJJ010000077.1:0-34700 GCA_964512185.1 uncultured Enterobacterales bacterium
CGCTACGACATGAACCGGCGGCAGGCTTGCCGCCTCTTTCCCGAGGGCTCCTAGACCGTGCCCGTGACCGCTCAGGCCTTCATCCTGGCGGCCGGCTTAGGCACCCGCATGCGGCCGCTCACCCTGCACCGCCCCAAGCCCCTGGTGCCCGTCTGCGGTGTCACCGTGCTGGAGCAGGCGCTCGCCCTCTGTCTGCAGCACGGGCTGCGCTCCGTGATCGTCAACGCCCACCACCTGGCCGAGCAGGTGGTGGACTTCTGCGCGCGCATCGTGGATCTCGACATCCACGTGCAGGTGGAGCGGCCGGAGATCCTGGGCACCGGGGGCGGGCTGCGCCTCGCCATGCCGCGCCTGGCCGATCCCTTCGCGGTGGTCAACGGCGATGTGCTCTGCGACGGAGACCTGTCCCGCCTGCTGCAGCTGTGTCGCGCGCCGGGCATGCAGGCCAGCATGCTGCTGCGCCGCGCCGAAGACGCCGGTCTGCACGGTATCGTAGCCCTCGATGAGCAGGGCAGGGTGGTTCAGCTCACCTCCCTGGCGCGCATGCAGGGCGGGCAGCCTGTCTCGCGTGACACCCACTTCACAGGCATCCACGCCCTGCGCAGGGCGGCCTTGCAGCGGGTGCCGGCCCAGGGCTTCGCCTGCATCGTGCGCAGCGCCTACCAGGACCTGGTACCCGTGGGCCAGGTGGCCGGGCTCGTGCACCCGGGCACCTGGCTCGACGTGGGCAACCCCCGGGCCTACCTCGACGCCAGCGCCGCCGTGTTGGATGGCCTCATCCAGCTGCCCCTCGATCCCTGGTCCCGGGTTGGCCTGGGCCTGCGCCGGGTGGGCGGTGAGCTGCGGCGCGAGGGCCAGGAGCAGCTCTGCGATCTGCACCCCCAGGCGCGCCTGGTGGCGCCTTGCTGGGTGGGTCGCGGCGCCACCATCGAGGCCGGCGCTGTGCTGGGCCCCCACGCCGTGGTGGGCGCGGGCTGCCGCGTGGGGGCGGGAGCGCGCCTGGAGAGCTGCGAGCTGTGGGATGGCTGCGAGCTGCCCCCGGGCACGCGGCTGCAGCGAGCCGTGGTGTACGACGGGGGCATCCTGACCGCTTGATGCCCACCAGCGGAGGTCGCCGTCAGCAGATGGCGGTCCCTGGGCTGTCCAGGACGCTGCTCTTCCTTGACTTTTGCGTTGCAGCCGGCAATATGGCCCGCACCCCAGGCTCGGAGTGCGCCATGCTCATGCTGCTCCTGCTCGCCTCTCTGTTGGCCCCCGCGTGGGCCCAGGATCCCTGCGACGAGGTCGAATGTCCCATCGCGGACGACGTGGCCACCGCCATCGTGGCCACCGAGCAGGCCGGCGAGGGTCCTGCACAGCCCTTCTTCGCACCCTACGACGACGTAGAAGAAGAGGTCCTACGCCTGCTGGACAGCGCCAGACGAGAGGTGGTGGTCGCCCACTACAACATCCGTCGTGAGTCCATCCTCGAGAAGCTGGTGGAGCTCTCCAGGCGAGGCGTCGAGGTCAAGGTGGCGGTGGACAAGACCAACGCCGCCCGCGAGTGGAACGTCGGCGACGACTTCCTGGAAGAGAACGGCATCGAGGTGCTGCGCACCAGGCCCAGCGGATCCCGCTCCCTGATGCACCTCAAGGTCACGGTCATCGACGGTGAGACCGTGCTCACCGGTTCGTACAACTGGAACGCCACAGCGGCGCTGGCCAACGACGAGAACATGCTCGTGGTGCGCGACAAGGAGCTGGCCCGGGCCTACCGCGACCAGGTGCTCGAGGTGCTGGGTCACAAGCCGGTCTCCGTCGATGGCGGCCGCATCAACGAGTTCTTCGAGCTGCACTTCGCCCCCGAGGAGCGGCTGGACTCGGTGCTGGCCACCCAGCTGCGCAAGGCGCAGGACAGCGTCGAGATCGCCATGTTCGGGCTCACCGACCGCAAGGTGCAGAAGGAGCTCATCAAGGCCGTGCAGCGCGGCGTACAGGTGACCATCGTCACCGAGCAGAAGATGGCCAACAAGACCGCGCTCGACGAAAAAGTCGAGCAGGCGGGTGCCCAGGTCATCCGCGCCGCGAACCGGGTGGGGCCCTACTCGGCCATGCACCACAAGTACGCGGTCATCGACGGCGAGCGGGTGATCACCGGGGCCACCAACTGGACCAAGAACGGCACGCGCTACTCGGCCGAGGATCTGCTCATCGTGGACTCCGAGGCGCTGGCGGGCCAGTACGGCGAGAATTTCAAGGACCTGCTGGCGGTCTACGGGGGCATCGACTCCCCGGCCGACCGCGAGGCGGCCCCGGTGATGTTCCACGCCGAGCACGACGGCACAGGCTGGGGCGACCGCGTGTTCGTCGTGGGCGACGATCCGGCCCTGGGTGGCTGGGATCCCCACCGGGGCGTGGAGCTGAAGACCTCCGACGATCTCTTCCCCAGCTGGGCCGGGCACATCCGGCTGCCAGCGGGCGCGGACGTGGAGTACAAGTTCGTCACCATCCGGGCCGATGGCAGCGTGGACTGGGAGCCCGGGGCCAACCGCAGCATGCACGTGCCCGACTCGGGCCGCGCCACCGTCCGCAGCGGCGACTTCGGCGACACCAGCTCCAACTGGAGCCCCAGCGGGCAGGTGGACGCCCCGGTGGTCATCCCTCCCTACCTGGTGGCGCAGAGCGACGGGTCCTATCGCTCCCCCGGCGGGCTCAGCTACGGCACCGATCTGTCCTTCGGCAACCGCGCGGCGCACGTGCTGGATCACCTGGAAGAGTCGGCGGAGAAGGCCAGCCAGGGCGTGTTCACGGTCAGCCGCGACGAGGTCTTCCCGCTGCTGGACGAAGCCTGGGCCACCGCCTCGCAGGATCTGGAGCGCTACCACGCCGAGGACCAGGGCAAGCGCCAGGCCTATGAGATCCCCATGGGCCGCACCATCGGCTACGTGGGCGGCCAGGAGGGCTCGCAGGCCCGGGTGAGCACCCTGCGCCTCGTCCTGGAACAGGGCGGCAGCGTGGTCACGGCGTTCCCGGTGGAACCCTGACGGGAGCCGCTATCGGTGGGAGATGACCTCTGCCACCACCTCTTCGCGGGCGCGGGTGGTGATGGGGTGGTCGGCCGTGAGCATGGCCAGCAGGGAATCCACCAGGTCGGGGCGCAGCAGGTAGTAGCAGCGGCGGGGGCCATCGACATGCGAGGCCACCAGCTGCGCTTCGCGCAGCACGGCGAGATGCTGTGAGAGGTTGGGCTGGATCACGTTGACCGTCTGGTTCACCTCGCTGACGCTCATGGCGCCACCGCGCAGGACGTCGAGGATTCGCAGGCGGACAGGGTGGGAGACCATGCGCAGCAGGCGGGCGCCTGGCTGCCATTGACGGACACCGTTGATGCGGGCGGACATGCTTGCTCCTGGGGGCACTTGGTTCGCTAGTCACGACTAGGAACAGCTTGCCACCTATGCGGGAAACAGAAAGCGATCCAGCTCACAGAACCCGGTTTTTGCATGTTTGTGAGACATTTCGTCTCGACGGCGGCTGAGTGGGCCGCGCGAGCGGGTTTTCGCCCTCAGGCGGGCTGCAGGACACCGTGCAGCGCGAGATCCCACAGGGCGTCCGCGATGCGCTGCTCGTCGTAGTCGGCGCCTTCAGTGGCCATCTCCCAGAAGATCTCCTTGACCGCCCCCATCAGCGCCCGCGCCACCAGCATGGCGTCCACGTCCCGCACCAGGCCCAGCTGCCGGCCCAGCTCCAGGCTCTGTTCCAGCATGCCAGCCAGGTCGCGGTAGAAGGCCTGGAGGCGGTGGGCCACGTCCATGTCGGAGACGGCGGCCTGGCTGAGCAGCAGGCGCGTGAGATCGGGCCGCTTGAGCAGGACCCCCACGAAGTGCTCCAGGTTGCCGCGTAGCTGGTCGAGGGGTGCGAGGCCGGTGGCTGCGTCGATGCGCGGCAGCACCGAGTCGAGCCGGCCGAACATGTCGTCCACCAGCTCCTTGAAGATGGACTGCTTGCCATCGAAGTACTGGTAGAAGGTGCCGCGCGCCACCCCCGCGCGATCGATGATGTGGCTGACATGGGTGGACTGGTAGCCCTTGTCGGAGAAGCAGGCGAGTGCGGCTTCCAGCAGCTGGTGGCGTCGTTGGCTGCGCTCCATGGCACGCTCCAGGGCCCTCATAGCCCCCGCCGGCAGCGCCGGCCTTTGCGAAGGGGGAGGAACAGGCTAGATGGCTGGACTGACACGTCAGTCTAGCTGGTTCCCACCGCGCGTGCGAGCGCGAAGACGGAGTGAGAAGCATGAGTCTTCACAGGTTTGGCATCGATCTGGGATCGGTCTCCGTGCACGGAGCCTTGCTGTCTGTCGACGGGCGGGTCTTGTGGGCAGCCTCGCAGACCATCAAGGGCACGCCCCTGGCAGCGGCGGATCAGCTGCTGGCAGCGGTGCCGCCAGAGCTGCTGGAACGCCCGGTTCGGCTGGCGGTGACCGGGGGCGGGGCGAGCCTGTTCGGTGCGCGCGTCCCCCAGGGGCAGCAGGTGAACGAGCTGGTGGCCAGCGCTCGCGGTGCGGCGGGCCTCGAGCCCGAGGCCCGCGGCGTAGTGGAGATCGGTGGGCACAGCTCACGGTGGATCCGCTTGCGGGCTGACGGCAGCGGCGAATTCGACGACTTCGGCATCTCCGAGCTCTGCGCGGCGGGGGCGGGGGTGTTCCTGGAGCAGCAGGCGGGGCGGCTCCGGCTCAGCTTGCCGGAGCTGGCGGCCAGCGCTGCTGGTGCCGAGCGGGGCGCCACGGTGGCGGGACGCTGCACGGTCTTCGCCAAGTCCGACATGATCCACCTGCAGCAGAAGGGCATCCCGGTGGAGGAGATCGCCTACGGCCTCTCCCTGGCCCTGGCGCGCAACTTCCAGGGCTCGGTGCTGCGCGGGCGCGAGCTGGTGGTGCCGGTGGCGCTGGTGGGCGGCGGAGCGGCCAACCCCGGCCTGGTGCGCGCTCTCGCCGAGGTCCTGGGCCTCCCGGGCCGAGATCTTCGCATCCCGGAGCACGCAGCGCAGGCCGGAGCGGTGGGCGCGGCCCTGCTCGCCGACGGCGAACCCACCACCATCGGGGTGGTGCGTCTCGCGCTGGGGGGCGACTCCTCCGCCTCGCGTTCCCTGCAGCGCCTGCCCGCCCTGCCCGAGCCGGGAACGGCCCTGCCGCCGCCGGAGCCCCAGGGAGAGGCCCTGGGAGACGGGCCGCTGGTGCTGGGGGTCGATGTGGGCTCGGTCAGCACCAACCTGGTGCTCGTGGACGACCAGGGTCAGCCTGTCGACGCCATCTACCTGTCCACCCGGGGCCGGCCCCTGGTGGCCCTGCAGGAGGGGCTGGCGCTGTTGCTGGAGCGCCACGGCAGCGCCCTGCCCATCTGTGGCGTGGCCACGACGGGGTCGGGTCGGCACCTGGCCGCGCGCTACCTGGGCGCCGACCTGGTGCGCAACGAGATCACCGCCCAGCTGCGCTCCGCGGCGCAGGCCATGCCCAGCATCGACACCGTGCTCGAGATCGGTGGGCAGGACTCCAAGTTCATCCAGGCGCGAGACGGCCACATCGTCGACTTCACCATGAACAAGGTCTGCGCTGCGGGCACCGGCTCCTTCCTGGAGGAGCAGGCGGATCGCCTGGGGCTGTCCATCGTGGGCGAATTCGCCGACCTGGCGCTGGCGGGCACCTCGCCGGTGGATCTGGGCAGTCGCTGCACAGTGTTCATGGAGAACGAGCTGGCCCACGGTCTTCGGGCTGGGGCGACCACCCAGGATCTCTGCGCCGGCCTGGCCCTGGCGGTGGCGCGCAACTACCTCGAGAAGGTGGTGGCGGGCCGCGCCATCGGAGAGCGGGTGTTCTTCCAGGGTGGCACCGCGTCCAACAGGGCCGTGGTGGCCGCGTTCCGGCAGCTGCTGGGGCGGCCGGTGCAGGTGCACCCCCACAACCGCGTCTCGGGCGCCATCGGCGCAGCCTTGCTGCTGCTGGATGCGCGCGCCGCCGGCGAGCTGGGCGAGCGCACCATCTTCCGTGGGCTGGACGCCAAGCCCGCCAGCCTGGAGCGCAGCTTCGAGTGCAAGCACTGCGCCAACCGCTGCCAGGTCACCCGCTTCAAGTCCGGCGGTGAGCTGTTCTTCTTCGGCGACACCTGCGAGCGCTACTCGGCGGGCGGCGCCCGGCGCACGGGGCCCATCAAGGTGCGCAACACCCTGGCCGAGCGCCAGACCCTGCTGCTGGACGCCGCGGGCATGCGCGACGCCAGCAACAACGCCGAGGTGGCCCTCCCGCCGCTAGGCATCCCGCGGGCATCCACCAGCTTCCACCTGCTGCCGGTGTGGACGGCCATCGCGCGGGCCGCCGGCCGCCGCCCGGTGCTCTCCGCGCCCAGCAGCACGCAGCTGCTGGCTGCTGGGCAGCGCCGCCTGCAGGCCGACACCTGCCTGCCCATCAAGCTCGTGTTCGGACACGTGGAGGATCTCCGCCAGCGCGGCGTGAAGGACATCCTGCTGCCCGCGGTGAGCGGTCTGCCTCGACACCAGCCCGACGAACCCCAGGCCTCCACCTGTCCCTTCACGCGCCACCTGCCGTGGATGGTGGACACCGCCAGGGCCGGCGATCTGCTGGCTCCCGAGCTGGCCCTGGACGCCGATCCCCAGCGCTGGCTGGTGGGAGACGCCGACATCGGCGCCCGCCTGGGCCTGGGCCGTGAGCAGCTGCAGGGCGCGCTCGAGCGCGGCCTCGAGGACGTGCGGGGCTGGCAGGCTCGGCTGCGGCTGATGGGCCAGGAGGTGTTGGACCAGGCGAAAGATCGCGTGCTGGTGGTCATGGGACGCGACTACATCCTGGGCGACGGGTTCCTGAACCTCGACCTGGGTCGCCACATCGCGCGCCTGGGGCTGCCGATCCTGCCCATGGACGCCCTGCCCCTGTCCGAGGTGCGGCTGGAGCGTCGCTGGGACAGCCTGATCTGGGCCAGCAACCGCGACTATGTGCGTGCGGCCATGCTGGTCCGTCGCGATCCACGCCTGTTCCCCGTGGTGCTGTCCAGCTTCGGCTGCGGACCCGATGGGTTCACCGTCAAGCACCTGGAGGCCCTGCTCCAGGATCGACCGAGGCTCTTCCTGGAGCTCGACGAGCACCGCGGCGAGGCGGGCTTCCTCACCCGTCTGGAAGCCTTCTCGGACGAGATCGATGCGCACATCAGGCGGCGGTCGCGCCCCGAGCGCGCCCTGTCCAGCGCCGCCCGCGACGAACCCGACTCCATCGTGGATCCCGTCGCTGTGGGCGCCAAGGGACGGCTCGTGGTGCCCTACTTTGCCGACCACGCCTACGCCTTCGTGGGCATCCTGCGGCGCATGGGCTACGAGGTGGAGCTGCTGCAGCCCCCGGGGGAAGAAGCTCGCCTGCTGGGCGAGTCCCTGGCGTCGGGGCGGGAGTGCCATCCCTTCAACCTGATGGTGGGCGATCTGGCTCTCGCGGTGAAGCAGGGCAGGCTCGTCTCCGGCGACACCTTCTACTTCCCGGGTGGGCTCAATGCCTGCCTGTTCACCCAGTACGTGGACGGCATGCGCCTGGCCCTGGCCAAGCTGGGTGTCCAGGACGTGCACTTCATGTCGCCCAACACCATGCAGATGCGGGAGATGATGGGCATCAACATGGGGCGCAACCTCTGGAAGGCCCTGGTGGGGGTCACCTTGCTGCAGCGGGCCACCTGCGAGCGCCGCCCCTACGAGCGCAGTCCCGGCGAGACGGATCGCCAGCACCAGGCCAACCTGCTGGAGCTGGCCCGCGCCGTTGAAGAAGAAGCCATGCTCGAGATGCTGCCCCAGGCCTTGGATCGAGTCTGGGCCATCCCTCGGGTGGACGGCCCTCGCAGGCCGCGCATCGGCGTGGCCGGCGACATCTACACGCGCATCAACGACTTCGCCAGCGGCGGGCTCTTCGCCCGGCTCGAGGTGCTGGGTTGCGAAGTCTGGCCGGCACCCTTCCTGGTGGACACCGCCGACTTCAACATGAGCCGGCTCACCCGCGAGGCCATGAACGAGCTCGAGCTGGGGCGCGCCTTCGCCCAGGGCGTGGTGCTGGCCTTCAAGGAGCTGGAGGACTGGCGGCTCCGGCGCCTGCTGCCCGAGTGGGCTCGCGGCTACGTGGAGCCGGACTACGAGCAGGTGCTCGAGCTGGCCGGGCCCTACGTGGGCGAAAACGCCAGCCCGCTGGTGAAGCTCAACATCGCCAAGATGGCGGACTTCGCCAAGGGCGGCGCCGCTGGTGTGCTCAACGCCATCTGCTTCGGCTGCATGGTTGGCGGTGTGTCCGCGGCGGTCATGGAGCGCATCCGGCGTGACTGGCCGGGGCTGCCCATGTCCACCCTGGCCTACGGCGGCGGCGACGGCTCCGACGGCAGCGCGCGGCTCGAGGCCTTCGTCTACCAGGCAAAGCGGTACCACGCGCGCATGCAGGCGGCTGGGGGCAGCCCCGATCTGGCCGACCCCGAAGACGCGGGCCCACCCAGCCTGTCCTGGTAGCTCGAGCCGCTCCAGCCCTCCGCCCGCCCCACCCTGTCCACCAGCAGGCGCGGCCGCCCGGCCGCGGCCCCTGACGCGCTGGTGGCGCCTGTCTCGCTGGGTTGACAGCCGCCCGCTGGCGGCGCATGGGTGCAGAGCCCCGCACGGGAGGGTCTAGCATGTCCGATCGGCTCAACACCCCGTGGCGCAGGATGGCCACGGTCATCTACGACCGGCCCACCGACGCGCGGGTCTTCGGCTCGCTGGAGGTGGACGTCACCGACGCCCTGGCGCTCATCCAACAGCGGCGCGCTGAGGGCACCCGCCTCACCATCACCCACCTGCTCACCGCCGCGGTGGCGCGCACCTTGGCTCAGGACGTGCCGGAGCTGAACTGCTTCGTGCGCTGGGGCCGCGTGCGGCCCCGCGAGGACGTGTCCATCATGCTGGCGGTGGATGTGGGTGGTCGCGACATGTCGGGCGTGCTGGTGCGCCGGGCCCACCACAAGAGCGCCAGCCAGATCTCCCAGGAGCTGCAGGTGCGGGTGGAGAGGTCCCGCGCGGGTACCGAGACCAACGCCACCGTGCGCCGCAAGAACTCGCTCGCCAGGCTGCCCTGGGTGATGCGCCGGCCGGCCTTCAAGCTGATCCGCTGGGCGGTCTACGAGGCTGGGATCAACCTGCGCTTCTCGGGCCTGCACGAGGACATGTTCGGCTCCGTGGTCATCACCAACATCGGCACCCTGGGGCTCCATACTGGCTACGCCGCGCTGCTGCCCGCCAGCAACGTGCCCTTCGTGCTGGCGGTGGGGCGTATCCAGCGCAAGCCGGTGGTCATCGACGAGCAGATCGTCATCCGCTCCATGCTGCCCCTGAGCGGCACCTTCGACCATCGCCTGGCCGATGGTCACCAGGTGGGCGTGCTGGCCCAGGGGGTCAAGGACCGGTTGCTGAGCCCGGCCGAGCTGGACGAGCAGGGCTGACTGGGGCAGGGGTCTAGGAGCTCGGCCGCCGCACCCGGCGCCGGATGCGCCAGAAATCGGCCATGGCCCGGAGCATCTGCACGGCCCGCCCGCGGCTGCGGGCGTCGTCGGCCCAGCGCACGGGCACCTCCGCGATGCCGAGGTTCTGGGACCTGGCCAGGGCCAGCACCTCCAGGTCGAAGGCCCAGCCATCGACCTCGCAGCGGGAGAAGATCCCCTCTGCGGCCGGGGCGGCGAAGGCCTTGAAGCCGCAGTGGGTGTCCACGATGCCCGGCAGCAGCAGGACCTGGATCACCCGGTTGGCCAGGCGGCTCCACAGCCGGCGCAGCAGCGGCTGTGGGTGCTCGATGACCGCCCCGGGCAGGTAGCGGGAGCCGATGGCCAGCTGCGCCTGCCGCGATCGGATGGGGGCCAACAGCGCGCCCAGCTCTGCGGGAGGCGTGGAGCCGTCGGCGTCGCACATCACGCGGATCTCACCCCGGGCCTGCAGCATGCCCAGGCGCACCGCGTGGCCCTTGCCCCGGTTGGTGCCGCCGGGGATCACCCGCAGGTTGGCCAGGCGGTCGCCCATGGCCTGCACGAAGGACGCGGTGCCGTCGGTGGATCCGTCGTCCACCACCAGCAGCTCGTGGCTGGCGCCGCTGCGCAGCAGCTCCTCGCTGAAGGCCCGCAGCACGGGCCCGATCCGCTCCCGCTCGTTGAGCGCCGGGATGACGACGCTGATCTCAACGCTCATCGGCGGCTCCCGCTGCCTGGTGACGCCAGCCGTCGAGGCGGCTGCCGATGTGCGCGTAGGCGTGGGGGCAGCGCGGGGAGCAGGGCTTGTACATGTGGAAGTACTTCTCGATGTCCCGCCGATCGTAGTCTTCAAGGGGCTTGCCTGGCGTGCCCGTGCGCGGCTGGCAGACGTGCACCAGCCCGTCGCCGTCCACGTGGAAGTAGCGGGCCCCCGAGCGGCACTTCCAGCGCACCTGCTCTCCTCGCACCAGCTTGACCTGGAAGTCGTCGTGCAGGAAGGAGGGCAGGCGGCCGCCCATGCCGCGGATGGTGGCGTAGGCCTCCTGGGTCTCGGCGCTGAGGGGCAGGGCGGCGCCGCTGGCATCGCGGATCAGGGAGCACTGGGCGTCGAAGCCGTAGCCGAGCACGATGCGGATGGCCTCGATGGCCTCCTGTGGCGGCGCCGAGCCCAGCACGGTGTTGACCCGCACTCGGAAGCGGGCGTGCTCCGCCAGCAGGTCGAGCTTGGGTCGCAGGTGCTGCATGGTCTTGCGGGTGGAGTCGTTGTCCACCATGCCGTCGCAGCTGATCTGGATGCCCAGCAGCCCCGCCCGCCCCAGGTCGTGGATGAGCTCTTCGGTGAGCAGCATGCCGTTGGAGTTCATCATGGGGATCATGCCGGACCGCTGGATGTGGTGCACCAGGTCGACGACGTCGGGGTTCAGCAGGGGCTCACCGCCGTTCAGGGTGACGAAGACCACCCGCAGCCGCTGGAGCTGCTGCACCCAGCGGCGCAGCCGGTGCATGGGCACGGGGGGTGAGTGGTCGTCGTGCTCGTAGCAGTAGCCGCAGGCCAGGTTGCAGCGCTTGCTCACCACGATCTGGGCCAGCAGCGGGCGGTAGGGGTCCGTGGCCGCGGCGGCGACTTTGGCCATGGCGCGCAGCTGCAGCCGGCTCAAGGCGCCAGCTCGTAGAGATCGCCCAGCAGCACCGAGCGCCCCAGGATCCCGGACAGCAGCTCGCCCTCGTCGTCGTGCCAGGCGATGTCCCAGGCCACCTCGCCGCCGGGCGTGGCCTCGCGGATGCGGGTGCTGGAGCCGTAGTTGTGCAGGGTGTTGCCTCCTGGCAGGCGGTGGGCTTCGCCATAGTACTCCGACTCGATGCCGTCGCCTTCGCCGAAGCTCCACACCTGGCGCAGCACCTGCTCGTCGTGGTCGAGCTCGTACTCGCGCACCACGCCCTCGAAGCTCTCCAGGTCGGCGTGGGTGCTCAGCAGCAGGTTGCCCTGGTCGGTGAAGCTCACCCCGTGCTGCCAGTCGAACCGGGACTCGGGTGGATCGAAGCTCCAGTCGCTGAGCTGTCCCCAGCTGTTGAGGGTCTCCCCGGAGCTGCGATCCAGCTCCACCACGGTCATGGAGGTGAAGAAGGAGTACAGGATGGTGTCGCTGTGCGGGCTCCAGTGGATGGCGTTGGACATGCACTGGGTGTGCTGGTCGCCCCAGGCTTCCTCGAAGGGCTCGCAGTCCCACAGGGTGGACTGGCCGCCGTCGGCCTCAACCTGCTCGAGGGTCTCGAACCAGCCGCTCGCCCTCCAGCTCGCTGACCACGCGCCACTGGACGTCCGCATCGTAGGGCAGCCCCAGCATCAGCTCCTGCTGGGGGCCCGGCCGCAGATCGCGCGCCGGCGAGCTGCGCCAGTCCTCGCCTTCGACGCGGATTCAAGCCAGCAGCTGGCGGCCTCCTGCTGCTCCCAGCTGGCCAGAACCATGGAGCTGAAGTCCTGGTGCAGCGACCAGGACAAGCCCTGCACCGCTGCCCGCTCGGGGCGGCAGCCGCTGGCTGCCAGCAGGCAAGCGGCGCTGAGAACGAGGCGTCTTGGCGTGGAGTGCATGGCCCTGACCTGGCGGAGCACGGCGAGTGGAGCTCCCATAGCCTCCCGCGCTCGATGTCGGTGTGCCCTCGTGGGTGGATCGACCAGAGGTCCATCGACCGCAGCTGGCCACAGCGCGTCGCTGCCTCTCCGGGCCTGTACGGTAACTGTGCTGACAGTTCTGGGGAGGGGTTGGGATGACACATTTGGTGACACTTTGCTCAGCTACTATGGTCCCGGTTGGTCGCCGCCCCGCAACAGTCAGATCCCCGGGAGGGAAGAGTACAATGGAAGAACAATCAGTGGTGGGTCCTCACGTGGTGCTCGTCCCAGCGGTCTTCGGCCAGGCCCCTCGCCTGAAGCCCCGCACTGAGGCAAACGTCCTGGAGGCCTTCATCGGTGAGGCTCAGGCCGTGCAGCGCCTGCTGGCCTACGCGGCGCGGGCGCAGCGGGAGCAGCTGCCTCAGATCGCGGCCCTGTTCCGGGCGGTGGCGGCGTCGGAGGGGGTGCACGCCCGGCGTCACTTCTCATTGCTGGAGAGGGTCTCCGACACCCAGGCAAACCTCGAGCAGGCGTTCCAGTCCGAACGCAGTGTCAACGGCGTGCACTACACGCGCATGCTGCGAGAGGCCGTGCTCGACCGCGAGCGGAGGGCCGCGCTGGTCTTCTCCCAGGTGCGCGACGTGGAGGAGCTGCACGAGCGAATGTACAAGCGCGCCCTCGAGAACCTGCTGGAGGAGCGCGAAGTGGACTACCACCTGTGCGGCAAGTGCGGCTACCTGGTGGAGGACGGGCCGGTGGAGCCGTGCCCGGTCTGCGGCCTGCCTGCCGACAGGTTCGTGCTCATCGCAACCTAGACAGGAACCAGGATGATATGATTACGTTTTTGCTTGCAAAAACGTAATCATATCATCCTGGTTCCTACTCCCGCTCTCTGGCGCGCCGCGGACAGCGCAACGCGCGGCTGCGCGAGGTCGGCGATGCGCTGCTCCCGCGGGTGACCTTGGTGGCGAGGGCGCCCCGGACCCGGCGCGGAGGGGGGCCGCCCCGTCCGCTCGAGTTTCGCTGATGAGCGTCCCCACCGAGCAGCTCCGGTTCCCGCCGGTGACCCATGACCCGTCGCCGTCGCCGGCTACCAGGACGAGGAGACCCCCGGCCTCGCCCTGCTCCCTGGACGACGCCATCCCCGTTCTGGAGTAGGATCTCCGCGGCGGCTGCTCCGCCTGTGCCCGCGCCCAGTCTCCACCCCTCGGGAGCACCCCTGAGCCACTCCCTCGCGTCGTCCCTGCCGCTGCTGCTCCTGCTCGTCGCCTGCCGCATGGAGGGCGACGAGCCCGGCGAGTGCACAGACGACGCCGACAATGACCGCGACGGGCTGTTCGACTGCGACGATCCGGACTGCGCGGGGTCGGCCGCCTTCGCCGAGGGCGACAGCGACAGCGACAGCGACAGCGACAGCGACACCGACGCCGAAGCGGACACCGACGCCGACGCCGACGCCGACACCGACACCGACACCGACACCGACACCGGCCAGCCCGAGGACGATCCGGACGAGGCCGTCCCGGGAGACCCCCACTACAAGGTGGATCAGTTCGGCTACCTGCCTGACGAGCCCAAGGTCGCGGTGATCTCCCAGGCGCAGTGGGGCCAGTTCGCGCCCGACGACTTCACCCCCGGGGGGACCCTCGAGGTGCTCAGCTATCCCGAGGGGGCGGTGCTGCTCTCGGGCAGCCCCCAGGCCTGGGGAGGAGGGAGCGTCGACAGCCTGAACGGCGACATGGGCTGGTGGTTCGACTTCAGCGAGCTCGCCGAGCCGGGCCGCTACCGCCTCCACGACCCCGACAACGGGCTGTACTCCCACGTCTTCCGGATCGACGACGATGTCTACCGGGGCGCCCTGGTCGCGGCCTCGCGCTCCTACTTCTACCAGCGCGAGGCCTTCGCCAAGGAGGAGCCCTGGGCCGACGCGCGCTGGACCGACGAGGCCGCCTTCACCAAGGACGCGAGCGCCCGCTACGTCCACGAGCCGGACAACGCAGCCCTGGAGCGAGACGTCTCGGGTGGCTGGATGGACGCGGGCGACGCCAACAAGTACGTCAACTACGTCGAGCAGGTGATCCACGTCCTGCTGGCGTCCTACCGGGAGTCTCCCGAGGTCTGGGGCGAGGACCACGGCATCCCCGAGTCCGGCAACGGCGTCCCGGACCTGCTCGACGAGATCGCCTATGAGATCGCGTGGCTGCAGCGGATGCAGGACGATGACGGCGGCGTCTTCATCAAGGCCGGGGATGACGACTTCTACCAGGGCAGCCCCCCCAGCAGCCACGACCACCAGCGCTACTACGACCGGAAGTGCTCCTCGTCCACCATCAACCTGGCCTCCACCTTCGCCCACACCGCCCTGGTGTTTCGGGACGTCTCGGAGCTCGAGGAGAGCGCCGAGGAGCTCGAGCAGGCCGCCGTGGCGGCCTGGGATTGGTACCAGGCCAACCCCCGCAGCGCCGACTGCGATGGGCTGGACATCATGTCCAGCGACTCGGACATGGATCTCGACGAGCAGGCCCGGGTCGAGGTCCAGGCGGCCCTGTGGCTCTACGCCCTGACGGGAGACGAAAGCTACCACCAGCACTTCCAGCGGTACTACCAGCTCTTCTGGCAGCTGGCCTGGGACTGGTGGGCCCCCTACTGGCTGGCGGACGAGGAGGCCGCGCTCTTCTACACCACCCTGCCGGGCGCCGAGCCGTCCGTAGTCGCCGCCATCCTGGCCAGCAAGGCCGGGTCGCTGGCGATGTACCCCGAGTTCTACGGCTGGTCCGCCGCCGACAACCTCTACCGCGTTGCCATGCCCGACTGGTCGTTCCACTGGGGGCACAACCAGGTGCGCGCCAACACGGGTACGCTGAACACCAACACCATCCTGTACGGCCTCGACCCGGCCAACGACCAGTCCTACCGGCAGCGCGCCCTCGATCTGCTGCACTGGTTCCACGGGGTGAACCCGCTGGGCAAGGTCATGCTGTCCAACATGGAGGACGACGGCGCAGAGGACTCGGTGACCGAGTTCTACCACCTGTGGTTCGCGGACGGCGGCGCCTGGGACAGCACCCTCGACGGCCCGGGGCCCGCGCCCGGCTACCTGGTGGGCGGGCCCAACGCCGACTACAGCGGCGGCGTCTCTCCGCCCCTCGGGGAGCCCCCCGAGAAGTGCTACGCCGACTTCAACGGCGGCTCGCCCGACAACTCATGGGAGGTCACCGAGAACTCCATCTACGGCCAGGCCGCCTACCTCAGGCTGCTGGCCAGCTTCGCGAGCCAGGCGCCCTAGCGGCCCTCGGGCCTTCATCTCTCCCGCGCCGCCTGCCCGCCCCCAGGGCGAGCGCCAGCAGCGGCGCCAGCAGCGCCCCGGGACCCCCCAGCGTCAGTCGCCCTGCAGCGGCAGCCTCCCCGCTCTGGGCCCTCAGCGCCGCTGTCGCTGTCGCCCGGCTCTTCCCCGCTAGGCTCGAGCTGGGCCAGGGCGCCGAAGGCCAGCAGGGTGGGGGCGCTGGAGGAGTGGACGGTGAACTCGTTGCACTCGGGCACATAGCCCAGGTCCGCGAAGCGCTCGGCGATGGGCCAGCTGTCGATCGCCGACGAGAAGGCGTCGAGGGCGGCGCCCAGGATGCCGTCGTCCTCGGTGCAGTAGGTCGGCCCGAACACGGTGATGCCGCGGACGGGGGCCTCGACGCCGTCGACCGTGCTGGGCAGGTGCAGCGGCTGGGTGACCCCGAGGCTGCCGAGCCCAGTGACCCCCCATTATTCACCATCTCGCTACTGCGTCCGCCGAGGTGTGCGCGTAGCGGCGCGGCGCCCGGCGGGGCTCAACGAAGGCGTACAGCCTGCCCGGGCGACGTCATCGACCCCTGCCTGTCCCCGAACCAGGGGGGGCGTGGTGGCCGCGGACGCGTCGGCGGTGGCTCGCGGGAGCCTCGCCTGTCAGGCGTCGGAACACTCTCCCGAAGCTCGCCTCGGAACCGTAGCCGGCCCGCTCCGCCACCTCGAGCAGGGTCAGATCGGTCTCCGCGAGCAGGCTCGCGGCGACCTGCATCCGCCAGCGGGTCATGTACTGCAGGGGTGTCTCGCCAACCAGCGCTCGGAAACGCGTGGCGAAGGTCGATCTGGACATGCCTGCGCAGGCCGCGAGCGCGTGCACCGTCCAGGCGTGGTCTGGCTTCTCGTGGATCCGCGCCAGGGCCAGCCCGAGGCGCGGGTCGCGGAGCGCGGCGAACCAGCTGGGCGTTGGCGTGTCCTGCGCCGTCAGGTGGGCCCGCAGCACCTGGACGAAGAGGGCCTCGCACAGCCGGTTGATCAGCTGCTGTCGGCCCGGCCGCCTGGCCGTGGTCTCCTCTGCCAGCAGGTCGAGGGTGCTGTCCATCCAGGCGCGGGCCCGGCCCCCCTCGCCTCGCACCACCACCAGGGGGGGCAAGACCGACAGGAGAGGATGGACCGAGGCGCCCGCGAAGTGGAGCACGCCGCAGATCAAGGTGGCCGCTGGGCCTCCGCCCCCGCAGCGCAGCGGGCCGCCAGTGGCGGGAAGGTGGCAGCGCAGCAGCTCCTGGATCGGTGGGGCCGGCGTGGACGGATGGTCCGAGAGCGCGTGGGGATCGCCGCGGGGGAGCAGCACCACGTCCCCCACCTCGAGCGGGATGGGCGCCTCGAGCGCGTCCATGGAGAGCCAGCAGCGCCCGCGGCGCAGCACATGGAAGCTCGCCCCGCCCGCGGCCGGGATGGCCATGCCCCACGGGGCGCCGAGCTCGGAACGGCAGAACAGGCTGCCCCGGAGGCGCACGGTCTCCAGCACGGTGTCGAGAGCATCCATTCGTCCTACCTTGTGCTTGTCGCTGGACGATGAGTCGGGAAAACTACACGAATCGTCATAGAAACGCCAGCCGTCGCGCCTATCGTTCCGAAGGACCTGTCTCCCACGGAGCGAACCATGAGCATCGTCGTCACCACACCAACCGGAAACATCGGCCGCGTCCTCGTCCGTGAGCTGCTCGCCGCCGGCGAGCAGCCCGTCCTGATCGCGCGCGATCCCGCCAAGCTCGGCTGGGCCACGGCGCAGGGAGCCACCGTCGTGCAGGGTAGCCACGACGACCCCTCGGTGGTCGTCCAGGCCACGCGCGGGGCCCGCGCGCTGTTCGTGCTCACCCCGCCGGACCTCGCCATGCATGACATCCGCGCCCACTACGCGCGCTTCGGCCGCGCCGCGGCCAGCGCCATCCACCAGAACGGGATCCGCCAGGTAGTGCACTTGTCCAGCGTCGGGGCCGATCTCGAGAGCGGCAACGGCCCCGTCGCGGGCCTGTATTTGAACGAGGGCATCCTGGCCGAGGTGGCGCCCAACCTGGTCCAGCTGCGCCCCGGCTACTTCATGGAGAACACCCTGGGACAGATCGGCAGCATCCTGCAGGCCGGCGCGTTGTTCACCACCTTCCCGGCCGGGGCGATCGTCCCCATGATCGCCACGCGGGATATCGGTGCGGTCGCCGCCGCCTTGCTGCGCGACCCCGACTGGACCGGCCAGCGGGTGGTGGAGCTGCACGGCGCGGCGGACTTCAGCTACGAGCAAGTGGCCGAGGTGCTCTCCGAGCTGCTGGCTCGGCCGATGGCCCACGTCACCATCACGCCGGAGGCCCAGCGCCAGGCCCTGATGGGCATGGGTCTGTCCCAGGTCCTCGCCGACAGCTTCGCAGAGCTGGCCGATGCCGTCGCCGAGGGCCGGATGCGTTTCCACGAGGCCCGCAGCGCCGAGAACACCACGCCGACCTCCTACGCGACCTTCGCCCGCGAGGTGTTCCTGCCGGCCTTCGAGGCCGCCGCCGGCGCGGGGGGGGCGCAGGGCTGAGAGAGGATCGGCACTGCCTGGTCACCGGGAGCACCTCCGGCGTCGGCTTCGATGTCGTTCGGTCCCTGGGCGTTGGCCTGCCCTGCGTCGCCATCCGACCCCGAGCAGCAGCACCAGCAGCGCGGCCGTCCGCGGAGCCCGCGCGCCGCCCGCGCCCGCGCAGCCGCAGCCGTCGCCTGTGGCCTGGCCTCCGCTGTCGGTGGGATCGGCCGTGTCCTGCTCGGTCAATCGGAACACCCAGAGCGTGGCGCTGCCCGGCGGGAGGCCGCCCTGGGTGCCGCCGGTGGTCTCGTCCACCACGAAGTCGGGCGAGAAGGTCGCCGGGTCCAGCTCCTCGCTGACTATGGTGACCTGGGCCTGCTCACGGTTGTTGGCGCGCGGGTCTGCCGGCGTGCCGTCCGGCTGGGCGATGCGGTGGACGGTGATGCCGGTGGGGGCCTCCAGGGGCAGGTGCAGGGTGAGCGGGGTGACGCCGTCGCCGAAGTCTACCCCGTCGTGCTCGCCGTCGAGCTTGCGGGAGAGGACGAAGACGTACCAGGCCTGCTCGTCCCGCAGCGCGTAGGACGAGATCAGGGGGATCTCCTCGCCCTGCCGCTCGTAGCTGGGGGCGCTGTCCATGGTGACCTCGACCATCTCGCTGGCGGTGGCCAGGTTGCGCAGCTCGAGGGCCAGCCAGCCCGGGTGAGGCCGCAGGCCGCCGGCCTCGGGCATGGTGTGAGAGGTCCACCAGTCGCCGCCGGCGAAGGCGTGGTAGCACTGGTGTCCGAAGCCGCGCAGGCTGGAGTAGAGCCACGCATCCAGGGCCGCGACCCCCATGGCCACCGATTTGCCGTACAGCTCGTCGATCTCGGGATCCTCTTCGTTCTGCCAGTAGCCGCTGGGGCCGCCCTCGTAGGCCACCAGGCGGTAGTCCGCGATCCCGCTGTCGCGCAGGCTGTCCCGGCTGGCGGCGGCGCCATCGATCAGCTCCTGCATGGAGGTGACCATGCCCACCAGGGTCTCCTGGACGCCGTGGTCGTCGAAGACCTCCCAGCCGTCGTCGTCGGTCTCCCACTTGGGCCCGACGTAGTTGGCGTGCCCCAGGTAGGCGACGCTGGCGCCCTGGGCCGCCGCCAGCTCGCCGTAGGTGGTCTCCTGGTCCAGCTCGTGCTCGTAGTTGGCGCCCAGGACGAAGCGGATCTTCTCGCCCAGGCCGTGCTCCTGCCACGCCTCGGTGGCCATGACGGTCTCGTCGAACATGAAGCGGGCGAACAGCCCGTACTCCGCGCCGCCGTAGTGCACCCAGCCCGGCGGGCCGAAGCCGTCCCAGCCGTAGGCGGCGCCGTTGTGCCAGGGTTCGTTGCCGTACTCCAGCAGGATCTCCCGGAAGCTGTCGGTCCAGGGCGCGCCGTCGTCGCCGCGGTGCTGCCAGCGCGCGTAGGCCCAGGGCTTGTCCTCGGGGCTGTCCAGATCGGGATCGTAGGGCACGCCCAGGAACTCGATCAGCGCCTCCCACTCCGAGTGGGTGTACTCCTCGGAGCAGGTGAGGAAGGGGACCGCCCGGGTCTCGGGGCTGTCGCCTGTGGCCTCGGCCCAGCGCAGGGCCTGGGCGATGGTCATGGGGGTGCCGTCGTCCACCGCGGTGTACCAGTCCACGTGGTAGGCGCTGCTGGGGGTGTCGCCGAACATGCTGGCGACCAGGGGGTCCGAGGTGCCGCGGTAGGTGACCGGCTGGAAGCGGATGGCGGGCTTGGGGCCTGTGGCCGGCATCACGCGCATCAGCTCGTCGAAGCTGTTGGCGTGGGGGCCGTAGGGCGCCCAGCCGTGCTGCTCGTCGTCGCGGTACAGCACCAGGTTGTCGATCCACAGGGTGCCTGGGCCGGTGAGGGCCAGGGCGAAGGCGATGTGCCACTCGTGGTCGGTGGGGTAGCCCGGCGCCACGAACTCGAAGCTGAACTCCTGCCACTCCCCGGTCACCTGCCAGGGCTCGTCGGGCCCCAGCGCGGCATAGCTCTCGGTGAAGTACGGCAGCACCGCGCCGCCGTCCCCCAGCTCCTCCTGCCGGGCCCAGGCGCTGGCGCGGTAGCTGGCGCCGGGGTGCAGCTGGCTGTACCACTGCCCCTCGCCGTCGTCGTGCTCGTAGAACAGGTACTGGCCCAGGGCCACCGTGCCGTCGCTGGTCGCCTCGATCTGCAGGCAGCTGTCGCCGGGGCTCTCGAAGTCCGCGGGCAGGGGCTGGCTGGGGTGATCGACCCGGCTGGCCACGTACTCGCCCGCCATGGGGGACATGCCGCCGTCGCCCCCTCCCCAGTACGCCTGCAGGTCGGGGTGGCTGCCCTCCTGGGGGAAGAACCCCTGCTCCAGGCTGATGAAGGCGTAGTCGCCGTAGGCCAGCTCCAGCGCCTCGTCGTCGATGTAGACGCGCTGCTGCTCGTCGTTGGCGATCCAGCCCCCGGCCGGCAGCTCCTCGCTGGGCTCGGGGACCGTGGCCTGGCCGAGGTAGACCACGTGGTCCGCGCCGTCGATGTCCTGGACGCCGCCGGCGTAGCTCAGGGGGTCACCGCTGGTGTCCACCAGGCGGTAGAAGTGCACCGTCGCGCCGTCGCCGAAGCCGTCGCTGAGCAGGTTCCAGAGCATGGGCCCGCCCAGGCTGTCCCACTCGAACCAGCCGGCGTCAGCCCGGTCGATCCGAGCCAGCCGGCGCCAGACCGTGGGCTCGAAGCCGCTGCCCCAGACGTGGTCGTTGACCGCGAAGTTGGTGCCGCCCGCGAGGGTGGTCAGGTTGGCGCCTACCGGCTCGACCTCGCTGGCGATCACGGTGTCCGTGAAGGTGATCTCGGCGGCGGCGTGCGGATCGGCGGCCAGGGCCACGGTGGGCAGCGCGCAGAGCAGGAGGGTGGACATGGTGGGCTCCCGGTGGGGGCGGACCCTCGGAGTGTAGCCCGACCCCATCGGGCGCTGCCGTCTGGTGCTCCGCTGGGGATGGAAGGCCCCGGTGGTCCACGCTCGCGGTCCGGCTTGAGGGTGGAGGGATCAGCCCCGCCGGGGAGGCTCGATGCCATAGCGCTTCATGCGGCGGTAGAGGGTCACGCGGTCCATGCCCAGCTCGGTGGCGCTGGCCTCCCGGTGCCATCCGTTGCGCTCCAGCGCACGCTGGACGGCGGACTCCTCCTGGGGCCCGGGCCTGCCGCTGTAGCGGCGCCTGTCCCGCGGCGGGCTGGCCAGCTTCTGCGGTCGTGCGGCGGACCTCGGAGTCGCCCCCGTCGGGCAGCCCTGCAGCAGGTCGCCGGGCAGGTCGCGCGGCTCCACCACCGGCCCGGGCGCCCGGGGCCCCCGGGAGTGCCGGCCGGTGGGTAGCGCGCGCCCCGTGCCGGGGCCGGGGGGGCGGCCCGGGCGCTGGGGGGGGGGGGGGGGGGGCGCCCCCCCCCCCGGGCGGCCCCCCGCCGCCACCAGGTAGTCCAGGACGTTGAGTAGCTCGCGCACGTTGCCTGGCCAGGGCGCTCCCTGCAGCAGCTCCATGACCTCGGCCGACAGCCGCAGGGCGGAGCGGTGGGCCGCGCGCACACGGCGCTGCAGCAGGGTGCCGGCCAGCAAAGGGATGTCCTCGCGGCGATCGCGCAGCGGGGGCAGCTCGATGGGGATCACCCGCAGGCGGTAGTACAGGTCGGCCCGGAAGCTCCCTGAGGCCACCGCCGCGGCCAGGTCGGCCTTGCTGGCAGCCACCACGCGGATGTGGGCCCTGTCGTCGCGGTCCTCGCCCGCGGGCGAGCAGCAGGGGTCCTCGAGCAGGCGCAGCAGCTTGGGCTGCAGCTCCAGCGGCAGCTCGCCCACCTCGTCCAGGAACAGGGTGCCGCCCCGGGCCGCGGCGATCCGGCCGGCCTGGTCCTGCACCGTACCGGTGAAGGCGCCGCGCACCTGCCCGAACAGCTCGCTCTCCAGCAGGTCGGCGGGGAGGGCGGCGCAGTTCAGCGGCACCCACGGACCCCGCCGCCGTCTGCCGGTGCTGTGCAGCGCGCGCGCCACCAGCTCCTTTCCCGTGCCGCTCTCTCCGGAGACGAGCACGCTGGCGTCCGAGTCCGCCAGCAGGCGCACCCGCTGGAAGATCCTGCGCATGGCGGAGGAGCGCCCGATCATCTCCGCGAACTCGCTCTCACGCAGCGGCGCGCCCTCCAGCTCGGTGAGGGTGAGCAGGCAGCCCAGGCTTCGGTCGCCGTCCTGGCCCCGGCCCCGCAGGGGCCTGACGGACACGGCGACCGGGCGCGGCTCCTGGTCTTCGGGCGCGAGCCAGGTGGTCATGCCCGCTACCCGTTGGCGGGTCCGGCGCGCCCTCGTCACCGGACAGTCGGCCCCGCACAGCCGGCTCCCCAGCACGTCCGCGCAGTGGGCGCCCAGGATGTCGGCCTCGTCCATGCCCACCAGCTCGCCCAGCCGTCTGTTGGCCAGGGCGATCCGGTAGTCTCGATCCAGCACCAGCACGCCCTCGCTGATGTCGTCCAGCACCGCCGCCAGCAGGGGTGCCTCGGCGCAGGGATCGCTCTCGTTCACTCGAGTCCTCGGCGGGATGGGCCCGCGGCGGACGCAGGACCCTGGAGAAGCATGAGCCGGTGAGGGGCGCGAGTGTCACGCGCGGGGGGATGCTCGCCCCCGACCCGGGCTGCTTCCACGCGCCGCCCACGACGTTGCAGACACGCCGCGGCGATCCAGCGCGCGACTTGAGGAAAGGCGGCTTCCCGGTCGGTTCGTGTGGCTGCCCCTGCGCCGATGTGGGAGTTTTGTAACGTTTCCCACAGTTGGCGGCTCTCGTCCCAGACTCCCCCCCGCTCCGAAGACCAAATGCGCACGCTCTCAACCTCGCTCCTTGGCTCCACGCTGCTCCTGCTCGCCCCGGCCCGCGCCGTCGCGGGGGGGCTGGCGCCGCCCGGCGACGCCGTCTCTCCAGCTGAAGCCGCGCCCTGCTCCGACCAGCCGGAGGCCAGCCTGCGCGAGGCGCTGGACATCGCCCTGGAGGCCTATGCGCGGCTCGATCCCGAGCTGTTCGGCGCGGCCGAGCGGGCCTCCGCCCAGCACCTCGGCTGCCTCGAGCGCCCGCTCGCCCCCGACGAGGTCGCGGACCTGCACCTCGTCCGGGGCCTGGGTGCCTGGCTGCGCCGAGACGAGGCCGAGCTGGTCGCCTGCATGCGGGGGCTGGCCGCTGTCCAGCCCGATCTCGCCCTGCCAGAGGAGCTGGCCCCTCCCAGCGGGGCCGTGGCGCAGGCCCTGGCTGAGGCCCGCGGTGCCCAGGCTTCGCCAGAGACCCCGCTGCCCGTCGAAGGGCTCGTGGTCGACGGGCGGGCCGGCCTGGACCAGGTCCCGGTGGGTCGCGTCTGCCTGGTGCAGGCCCCGGACTCGGAGGGCGCCCTGCGCACCTGGTACCTGGACGGCGGCGAGCTCCCGGCGGACCTGCTGGCGCTGTCGCCTGCGCCCTCCGCCCAGCTGGCAGCTCCCTCCGGACCGGTGGCGGCTCCTGAGAACATCCTCGGAGGCGCCCGGGCGCCGCAGCCCACCACCCGCGCCGGACACCCCTCGCGGGGCCTGGCCGCCGGGGGGCTGGCCTGCGCTGCCCGCGCCGGCGGCGCGGCCGTGGCCGCGCTGCGAACCCAGGACGCCTTCTGGAGCGCCGGCGAACAGGCTGAGGCCGAGCGGGCCTACCGCCTGAACCGGGCCGCGGGCATGACGACCTACGGCTCGGCGGCCCTGTCCGGCGGCCTGATGCTCGGCGCCGCGTTGGTGTGGCGATGGTGAGGTCCACCTGGCAGGCGCCCGATCGCGGCCCCTCGAGCGGGGTGGATGACGCTGGCAGCGGGGCGCTGGCCAGCGACGTCGTCTCACCGGGCCAGGTGGTCTGCCGCTACGTGGTGGAGCGGGTTCTGGGGCGCGGGGGCATGGCCACGGTCTACCGGGTGCGGCACTCGACCCTGGGCACGGTGCACGCCCTCAAGGTGCTCGACACCAGCTCCCACGCCGTGCGGCAGCGCCTGCTGCTCGAGGGCCGGGTGCAGGCGCGGCTGCGCCACCCCAACCTGGTCTCCGTCACCGATGTGCTGGATGTGGGCGGCTCGCCGGGGCTGCTGATGGAGCACGTGGACGGGCTGCGGCTGGACAGCTGGATCCGCGCCCGCGCGCCCGATCTGCAGACCTCGCTGCGGCTGTTCTGCGGGATCCTCTCGGCCATGGAGCAGGTCCACGCCCTGGGCTACGTGCACCGCGATCTCAAGTCTGGCAACGTGCTGGTGCTCCAGGACCAGGGGCTGTGGGTCCCCAAGGTCACCGACTTCGGGCTGGCCAAGGTGCTCCACGTCCAGGTCGGCGAGCACGGCACCCGCGCGGGCGTGCCCATGGGCACCCCGGCCTACATGGCCCCGGAGCAGGTGCGCGAGGCCCAGGCGGTGGACCAGCGCGCCGACATCTTCTCCCTGGGCTGCATCCTCTACGAGCTGGTCACCCAGCGCAACGCCTTCTCGGGCGAGGACGTGCTGCAGACCTTCAACGCCGTGGCCGAAGGGCGCTACCAGGATCCCCTGGAGCTGGTCCCCGAGCTGCCCACGTCGATCGCCCAGGGCATCCACGGCGCGCTGCAGCCGGATCGGGAGCGCCGCATCCCGGACTGCACCAGCCTGCGCGAGGTCCTGTCGGGCCACCTGGCCTGGGGGGGCGGCGAGGCCACGCCACCCGGCATCGCCATGCCCTCCTGCTCCTTTCCGCAGGTCCAGGCCTTCGCCACCATCGCTCCCCC
Organism: uncultured Enterobacterales bacterium; assembly: GCA_964512185.1. Taxonomy (GTDB): domain Bacteria; phylum Myxococcota_A; class UBA796; order UBA796; family JAFGLY01; genus CAZEJJ01. The sequence continues at coordinate 24,699 of CAZEJJ010000077.1, forward strand.
GGACGACGACATCGAGCTGGACCTGCCCGAGACGCCCACCAGCGCCACCTCCGGGCAGTCCCTGTTCGTCTCCTGGTTCGACGCCGACGAGCCGCAGGAGGCCGCCGATGTCGAAGCGGACACAGAGGATCCCACCGCGGTTCCCGAGGTAGGAGCGCAGGCTCGTCCCGCGCCCGCCGGTCCCCAGGCCACGGGCGTCGCCCCCCGCCCCCGGCCCGTGCTCGTGGCGCTGCTCTCCTCCGCGATCACGGCGGCTGTGCTGCTGGGGCTCTGGGCGCTGGCCGGCCGGCAGCCGCCCGGAGCTGCGGCCCTACCCGCCGCGCCAGGTGCCGCAGCCCAAGGACCGGTCGAGCCACCACCGGCGCGCCAGCCCGCTCAGGTCGTCGAGGCCGAGCTCCCAGACGCACCCGGTGGCGAGCCTTCGCCAGCCCCCAGCTCCGAGGTCGCAGCGAGCGAGGGCCAGGCAGCGATGGGCGCGCCGGCTCCCGAGAGCCCCGCGCCGGCGCGCCAGCCTGTCCCGTCACCTGCTGCGACCCCTGCCCCATCCCCTCCGAGCGCCGCCACCCCGCCGCGTGGCGCGACCTCGGCGCCGGCGCCGAGCGGCCTCGTGGAGGTCACGGGGGAGTTCGAGGAGCTCTGGCTGCGCGACAGCGCTGGCGAGCTGCACCCACCCGGCGAGCTGGCTCCCGGCAGCTATGACCTGGTGGCGCGCTTCCCATCGGGCACCGTGCTCGAGCGCGCCGACTTCCTGCGCGTCGAGGGCGGGCAGAGCTACCGCGTGCGCTGCAACGCGCTGATGGAGAACTGCCGATGAGCACGATCGCCGCTCGCCTCTCGACCGGGCTGCTGGTCGGCGCCCTCTGGCTGCCGGCTGTGGGCTGCCTGCTGCTGTCCCCGAGCGACTGGGAGATCTGGGATCAGGGGATCGACACCGGGCCCGGGTTCGACAGCGACACTCCGCACGACACGGACCCCGACACGGACACGGCCCGCGACTCGGACCCCGACACCCAGGACCCGGTGGAGACCGGCGACAGCCAGCCGCAGGACACCGGCGACACCGCCCCCCCTGCCGAGCTGATCGTCAGCTCCCTGGATCCCGTGTTCGGGCCCCGCGGTGGCGGCAGCCTGGTGACGCTCACCGGCGAGGGCTTCACCGAGGCCACGCAGGTCTCCTTCGGGGGCCTGGCCGCGGAGCTGGTGTCCTTCACCGCCGGCAGCCTCGAGCTCCGCACTCCCGCCGCCGCCGCCGAAGGCTGGGTGGACGTGGTCGTCCAGCGAGACGAGGCCGAGGTGAGCTCTGAGGACGCCTTCCGCTACCTCGACCTGGACGACGCCAGCGGCCTGGCCGCGGCCATGGGCGCCCTGCAGTGGTTCGACTACGTCGGGGGCTACTGGTCGTCCGACGACGAGGACTACGGCTTGCTGCAGTTCTGGTTCCCCTCGGCGCCCCAGGACACCCACTACTGGAGCTACTTCGCTCCCACGCTGGACTCCTGCGCCAGCGACTACTTCGAGATCGAAACCGAGGGCTCCCTGGATCTCGGCGGCGGCGCCGGCGCGCTGCTCGCCGCTCCCTCCGGGACGAGCATCTCGCCCACCTGGGAGGCCGAGAACACGCGCTTCGTCGCCGCGCTCGACTCTTCGGATTTCGAGCTCGAGGCCGAGTGGGATCTGACCCTCTCCGGGCTGTGGGATCTGCCCGACTTCACCATCACTGACATGGTCGAGACGCCCCCGGCCTTCTCCCTGACCAGCCCGGTCCTGGACGGTGGCTCGCCGGCCTCGTTGTCCCCCGACGGCCTGCAGCTGCGCTGGACGGCCGCTGGCGCCGACCAGGTGCTCGTGTATATCGCGCACCTGGACGGCTCCGGCGCCACCCTGCGCGAGACGGTCACCTGCGCGGCGCAGGACGACGGCGCCTTCGACGTGCCCGCCGATGTCTGGTCTGGCTGGCTGGCGGGCGATGTGCTCTGGGTCTTCGTGGGGCAGCTCAAGCAGACGGGGGTCACGGTCCCGCTCAGCAACGGCGAGAGCCGGGTGGCGGGCATCCACTGGCAGGTGGGTGGAGCCGTGGCGAGGTAGGCGTCCCGTTCCCCCGGGAGCGTGGAGGATGACCTGCCCGCCCCCTGGGGACTGGGCGCGGCTCGAGGGGCCGCGGGCCAGCTCGTGAGCGCGGGGCTCGTTGGGCCAGCCTTCGCCGCTACTCGACCTCCAACCCCAGCGCCTGGCTGAACGGATCGAAGTCGCCCGAGCTGGCATCGTGGTCGGCCAGCTCGTTGGGTACGGTCCAGGTCTGCCCCGTCAGCTGGACCACGGTGATGGCCCACGAGCCGCTGGGCAGGTCCAGGCCCTGGACCTCCTCCTCGCTCCCGTCCGACAGCTGGTGGAGGGCGGCCGGCAGGAAGAGCAGCTCCAGGGCCGTGACGGGGGTGGGGACGCCCAGCTCGAGCTGCTCCGTCTCCAGGAAGAGGGGATCGACGATGGCCTCGGCGAGGTAGCGCTCACCCGGATCGAGCGCGACGAAGCCGTCCCCCTGGTACTCCAGGTAGACGCGGGGCCAGGCGTCCAGCGCGCCCATCGCGGCGAGGGCTTCGTCCGGGTGGGGATCGGGCTCGCCGTCCAGATCGGCGGGGGATAAGAAAGACAAACAGCCCGTGAGCTGTACAAGCGGGGTCCCGCGTGTACAGGGAGCCCGCCCTCGGTGGCCGTTCGAGTTGGAGGGCCGCGTAGGGCGTGGCGTTTCTGGCCGCCGTGGCCGCCGTTGTCAGTGCCGAGCGATTCGAGGCGCAGCTCCCACTGCCGCTTCGACGGCGGTTCCCTCTGGGCTCAGTGATGGTCCGTGGTGCTGCTCCTCAGGCAACCACGGCGAGTGGATCGCGCGCGCTCTCACCCACCTGGTCCGGAGGCGCGCGGGCTGCGGCTCGCAAGCTGCGCCGCTTCCTGGTGGACGAGGTGCTGCCCCGCATCGCCCGCGGCCAGGAGCTGGTGCCCACGGCCGAGCCCCAGGTGCTCATCGCCCCCAGCGCCACCCCCGTGCTGGCCTGGGAGCACCCCGACCCCCGCATCCTGCGCGAGCGCCGCCTGGCTCGCCAGGTGGACCTGGCCGACCGCAAGCTGCGCTCCACCGCGCTGCGGGAGGCCGGCGCCCTGCTGCACAGCCTGGGGGACATCGGTGACGACGAGCGAGCCGTCTGCGAGGTCACCGCCGCCCGGATCGCGATGGGGGAGCCCGTGCTCACCGCGCAGGAGAGCCTGCCCGAGGGCTGGATGCTGTCCGGCGACGTGGGTGGGTACCTGGGAGCCGACGACTTCATCGTGATGATGGTGGTGCTCGATCTCGGGCTGAACAACGTCCAGCCTGGCCTCTCCGGGATCATGCTCGTCCCCTCGGAGAAGCACGCGGGCCTGCGCCCCCGCACCGTGCTCAGCCCCGAGGGCATCGAGCGCGTGCGCCAGCGGCTGGTGGAGCGCGGCGACCTGCCCCGAGACGCCGCCTGATCTCCACTCCCCCTCCCTGAACAGGAGCAGCTCGCTTGCCCCCCTCCCCGCCGCCAGCACCCGGGATCTCGGACTGGACCCGCTCCCCGCAGGTCACCGATCACCTGCGCCCCTTCCTGAGCTGGCTGCTGGACCGCCACGCCAGCCTGGGGGGCGTCACGGAGATCCGCATCCTGCGCAAGACCAGCCGCCCCGGGGTGTGGGTCGCGCTGGTGGGACCGGAGCAGCTCGAGCAGCTCATCGACGCCCTGGAGCCCCTGGGCAGCAGCCCGCGCAAGCGCATCCCGCGCGCCGACAACCCCCGGGTGGGCGAGGCCAACATCTACTTCAGCCTCCAGGCCGTGCGGCCCGAGCACCACCTGGTGGGCAAGGGCTTCCGACGAGCCCGCAGCGCCACCAAGGACAAGGACATCATCGCCTACAACCTGATGGCGGTGGACGTCGATCCGGAGCGCAAGCCCAGGGGCCGCTCAGCCACCGATCAGGAGAAGGCCGCCGCCCTCGAGGTGGCCGAGCGCGTGCGGGCCTGGCTCACCGAGCTGGGCGCCCCGCCCATGATGGCCGACAGCGGCAACGGCTACCACCTGCTCGTCCCCCTCATGTCCGCTACCGGCGACGAGGTCCACCAGGCCGCCCAGGACGCCTCCACCCTGCTGCGCGAGCTGCACCGCCGCTTCTCCACCGCCGAGGCCAAGGTGGACACCTCCACCTTCAACCCCTCGCGCATCCTCAAGCTCTACGGCACCAAGGCGGTCAAGGGCGAGGACAGCCTCGAGCACCCCCATCGCTTCTCTGGCATCGACCTGTCCACCATCCCCGATGACGTGGACCTGTTCGGTCTGCTGGCCGCCCGCGAGGCCGAGGGGGAGCCCGAGCCTGCCAGAGATGACGAAGTCGCCCACAGCAGGCGAACCGCAGCACCGCGCCGCAGCTCACCCAGCCAGTCCGGCGATCCCGCCTGGAAGGCCTGGCGCCAGCAGGCCCTGGCCAGCCTGCCCCTCGAGGCCGTCTACGGTGAGTGGCTCACCGGGCGCAGCTCGGGGCAGAGCTGGCTCCAGTGCCGCGATCCGTCCTCCGAGAGCGGCGACCGCAACCCTTCGGCTGGCGTCGCGGACGGCACGGGCGAGGCCGAGCGGGCATCGTTCCACTCCTTCAGCAGCGGCCACACCCAGAGCGTGTTCGACTTCCTGGTGGACCGGGGGCGCGCAGCTGGCTTCGACGAGGCCTGCGCCCTGGTGGCCGAGCTGGCCGGTGTGCCGCTCCCCGAGGGTGGGCTGCGCTCCCAGCGGCACAACGCCGCACAATCCGCCCTGGTCACTCTGCGCGAGCGCTGGCCCCAGGCCAAGGACGACAAGGCCCGCGACGAGCTGGTCAGCGAGGCTCTGGCCGCTGCCGCCGGGCTGTCCGCGGTGGGCGAGCAGCGGACGCTGGAAGAGATCCGGGGCGTCACCGAGCTGCCCCTGCGGGTGCTGCGCCGGAGCCTGACGCAGCTGCGCAAGGCGGCGCGGGACAGGAAGCGCAGGGAGCGTGAGCGCGCCCGGGACCAGGCCCAGGGTTCCGGCCTGCCCGTGGTGGACTTCGTCCAGAACCGGGACACCGTCGAGGCTCTCTTCGGCAGCCTGCTGGACACCACCGCCCCAGCGCGGCGCTTCTTCCGGCAGGAGGACACCATGGTGTTCATCCGCCGCGGCTTCGGCCCCATGCCCGTCCACGAGCGCAATACCGCGGGCCTGCTCTCCGCCCTGGTCGAGCTCCGCTTCCTGACCGCCAGCGACGACGGCACCACCTTCCAGCGCTTCGACGTGCTGCCCGGCGACCTGGCCCGCGCCTTCGTCCACTCCCCTCGCGTGCTGGGCCTCATGCCGCCCCTGGTGATGTACGCCCGCTCGCCCCTGTTCGACCGGGGCTGGAGCTTCGTGGCGCGACCTGGCTACCACGAGGCCAGCGGCGTCTACTACGACGGCCCTGCGGTGGAGCCTCGCCAGGGCGTCGAGCACCTGGACCGCGCTCTGCGTGACTTCCACTGGAAGACCGAGGCCGACCTGGTCAACTTCGTGGGCGCCATGCTCACCGCCCTCACCATGCCCCACTGGGGGCGGGGGCACCCCTTCCTGGCCATCAACGGCAACAAGCCGGGCGTGGGCAAGAGCACCCTGGCCCGGGTGCTGGGCGCCATCGTCGAGGGCACCGAGCCCAACTCCGTGTCCTTCACCCCTGACGACACCGAGTTCGAGAAGCAGCTCGCCACCCGGGTGGAGGCCGGCGACCGCGTGCTGGTCATCGACAACGCCCGCACCCGCAAGCCCATCCAGAGCGCCGTGCTCGAGCGCTGCATCACCGACACCCGCCTCAACTTCCGGCGCCTGGGAAGCAACACCGCCATCACCCGGCCCCAGAACGACCTGCTGTTCTGCCTGACCATGAACCTCACCCAGCTCGGCCCCGACCTGCGGTGCCGCGCCCTGCCGCTGAACCTCGAGCTGGGCGCCAGCGTGCGCGAGGCTCGCTACCCCGTGGACGACCTGGTGGGCTGGGTGCTGAAGAACCGCCTGGCCATCCTGGGCGAGCTCGCCGGCATGGTCCAGGCCTGGGTGGACGCCGGGCGCCCTGAGTGCGAGCAGCCCGCCCGCCACAGCACCAACCAGCGCTGGGCTGCCACCATGGACGCCATCCTGCGCCTGGGCGGCTTCGACGGCTTCCTCACCAACATGGAGGAGAGCGAGCACGCCTTCGACCCCCGCTACCAGCTCATGCTGGAGATCGCGCGGGAGCACCATGCCAGACGCCCCGGTTCGGCCTCGGCCTGGGTGGAGTGGCTGGAGCCGATCCTCGAGGACCGCTTCAAGGATCGGAGGGGCAACCCGAGGTCGGCGCGCTCCAAGGCCACCATCGTGGGGGCCATGTTCCGCGACTACCTGGACGCCAGCTTCACCGTCGAGGGGCGCAGGTTCGAGCTGGTGCGGGCGTACCCGGGTGGGCCGACCCATGCGCCGACCTATGCGTTCGAGGGGGTGGAGGGGTGAAGGTGATCCCCCTGGGGGCGTCCGTGAGGCGCACGCCTGCAGAGCGGCTGGAGCGGGCTCTGCGGGTGCGGGGGTGGGTGCAGAGGCCAGCGCTGCCTGAGCGGGTGGAGGACTGGCCTGTGGAGGTGCGGGATCACCTGGAAGAGAGAGCTGGGATCATGGAGCACCATGGGTGCTTGCCTCGGGACGAGGCGGACCGCCGCGCCGAGGCTAGCGTGAGGGCCTGGTGGTCAAGGCCGCCGTAGGCGGGCTCCGAGGACGAGTTGACCGATGCCGACACCGAGGCCGCGCTGTCGCACCATTCGCGGCCGAGGTGAGGCCCCTCCTGGTGGCCGAGAGGCTGCTGGGCACCCCAGGGAGGCATTGGGGTCTCCCTGGGGTGGTGGGACCGCGGTTCGCCCGGCATCTGTGCAAGCCATGATGGTTGAGGCCCCGCTGGCAGACTACAGGAAGGCCTGATCTTCGGCTCGGGAGAAAGCACGTTGGCCGTCAACCGCGACAAACCCGACAAGTGGAAGAGAGACGTTGCGCTCTCGGTGGACATGTACAACCGCTGGTTCATGGAGTTCGCCCCCGCAGCGTTCCGTGAGACCCGCGTTCAGACCACCGTAGACGTCGAGCGCGCTCTCGTCGTTTCTGACTACCTCCGCGCGCTGTCACCCAGCCTGCTGACCGAGAACCCGCAGGCGATCTCCACGCTGCGGATGTCGACCTGCCCTCCCATCGCGGTTGACCGCCTCATCGGACTGGCGGGGGTCAAGGCCAGCTTGGTCAAGGGCCTCGAGAAAGGCAAGCTACCTGTCCGCATGACCGAATCGCGCGTCGAGTCCGAACTTCGGAAAGTCCTTGCTGTCATTTCGAAGATGGCCGACCCCGACATCTTCGTGTGGCTCAAGCGTGGAGACTCCCCTTCGAGTGATGAGGCATACCGTGCGGCAACCATCGTCGCGGATCGCCTCTGTGGTGCCGTGGCGAACCCCATCATCAGGAACGCGCAGGAGAAGAGGCAGCTCGTGGCCATCGAGCAATGGCTGCTCGGCCGAGGCTATCGGCAACTCGAGCGGGGCCTGGGCTTCGATGAGATGCCTCCAGGCACCTACAGCTTTCGCCTCAACGTCCCGGTCAAGCAAGAGAGCGGCCGTGGTGTGAACCTTCCCGTGGATGCGGTGATCATGCCAGCATCCAGCCAGGCCGGTAGCCTTCCCGTGTTGATCGAGGCCAAGTCGGCGGGTGACTACACGAACGTGAACAAGCGCAGGAAGGAAGAGGCCGTCAAGATGCAGCAGCTCCGCGACACCTACGGAAGCGGCGTCGTCTTCAACCTCTTCCTCTGTGGCTACTTCGACACCGGCTATCTCGGCTACGAAGCTGCCGAGGGCATCGACTGGGTGTGGGAGCATCGAATCGACGAGCTGGAAGGATTCGGGCTGTAGCCATGGTTGACATCGAGGTCATCGAGGCGCAGCGTCTTGAGCGCCAGGCAGCGCTCGACGAGCAAAAGACGCAGGCAGAGCGGAACAAAGCCGGCCAGTTCGCCACCCCCACCCGCCTCGCCCGGGACGTGGTCTCGGCTGGTCTCGCCGAGCTGAATGGCGCTGCGGTGTCGTTCCTGGACCCGGCCATCGGAACGGGGAGCTTCTTCTCGGCCCTCCTGGCCGTAAACAAGGATCACGCCATCGACGTTGCCGTGGGCTTCGACATCGATGATCACTACGCTGACCCGGCTCGCGAACTGTGGTCCGAGCATGAACTCGAGCTCCGAACTGCAGACTTCACGGTTCTCGTTCCCACGAGCCGCTTCAACCTGATCGTCTGCAATCCCCCGTATGTCCGCCACCACCACCTCCCCAAGACGGTCAAGACAAGGCTCGTGCAGGCGTCCTCCGAGATCGCCGGAACACGGGTGTCAGGGCTCTGCGGCCTCTACGGCCACTTCCTGCTCCTGTCGAAGCCCTGGATGGACGAGGGCGGCATCGGGGTCTGGCTGATCCCCAGCGAGTTCATGGACGTGAACTACGGGAAGGCCATCAAGCGCTTCCTCTTGAACGAGGTCACGCTGCTGCGCATCCATCGAGCGGACCCCGCCTCTCTTGAGTTTGATGACGCCCTGGTCAGCTCGGCCATCGTCATCTTCGCCAACAGGGCGCCACCCCCAGGCCACCGTGTCAGGTTCACCTACGGCGGGTCTCTTGCCCAGCCAGCCACGGAGTCGCTCTACACCGTTCTGGGCCTGACACGCGCGCCGAAGTGGACACGGTTTCCTCTCGAAGCCGAGCCTATTGAGGACGAGGGAGAGGCCCGACCCCTCACTCTCGGTGACGTGTTCGTCGTGCGCCGCGGTATCGCCACAGGGAACAACAAGTTCTTCATCGTCACCCAGGAGCGGGCTGCGGAGTTGGGGCTCCCCGAGCAGCATCTGACGCCCATTCTTCCCAGTCCGAGGAACCTGAAGACGAACGAGGTGGCCAGTCGCGACGATGGTGTTCCAGACCTGGACTCCGTGCTCATGCTGATCGACTGTTCCCGGTCGCAGCAGGAGGTTCAGGAGCGCCATCCCCGCCTCTGGAGCTACCTCGAGGCTGGAGTGGGGGCGGTGTCAGAACGCTACCTCTGCAGCAAGCGGAAGCCCTGGTACTGCCAGGAGCAACGCGAGCCCTCTCCCCTGATGTGCACCTACATGGGCAGGGGGGATCCCGCGAAGCGGAACCCCTTCCGATTCATCAGGAACCGCAGCCGGGCCATCGGCGCCAACGTCTACCTCATGCTGTACCCAAAGGTGCCAGCTGCTGCCGATGACGCCTTCGTGGACCGCATCTGGGAGCATCTGAACGCCCTCGACCCGCGGAAACTGCTTCGGGAAGGGCGAGTCTACGGCGGTGGGCTCCACAAGCTCGAGCCCGCGGAACTGAGTGCTGTGCCCATCCCCGTGGAACTGCTGCCCGCAGAGTTGGCGGTTCGGGTTGAGCACGCGGTTTCCGAGCGACGCCAGGTGGGGCTGCCGTTCGCGTAGGCCGTAGCAGCCGGAGTAGCCCAATGACGGTTCGCCATGGTAGTTTCACGCGACATGATAAAGCGTGTTCCGAGCCGTTCTGGAGGGGTCTTCATGCGCGTCGAGATTCAGGCATGGTCGCTGTTCTGCATGGTTCTGACTTGGTCCGGTGGATGCGCCTCGCATCATCCAGTCGGAGCCTTGGAGCGCCAAGCACACCGCTTTGACCGCCAGGCCAGCAAGGCGGAACCCAGCACCTTCGGTGACGAGCGGTATCTCGTTCCACACGACGATGCCGTTGCAGCTGCCGTCGTCGCACTCGAGAAGGATCTGCCCGTGGTTGAAGCTGGGCGGTCCCTCGTGGGCACGGACTGGGCCTACGAGGGCAAGGTCGAGCTAGATCAGCAGGGAGAGTTCTTCACGCAGGCCCGGCGCCGCAGGATCGTGCATCTGACCTTCCATGCATATCCCCCCAGGTCTCTTCGGAGA
>CAZEJJ010000078.1:0-34440 GCA_964512185.1 uncultured Enterobacterales bacterium
GTTCACCCAGGTGAATGGCGAGTTGAGGCGCCATACGTGCCCTAAGTGGCTGTTCACCCAGGTGAATGGCGAGTTGAGGCGCCATACGTGCCCTAAGTGGCTGTTCACCCAGGTGAATGGCGAGTTGAGGCACGCTATTGCGGGTGCCCGCCCGGGGGCGGGCCCTGACCGGGCGGGGGACCGGCGGGCTCGCCGGGCGGTTCGTGCTCGCGCGGGTCGTGCCGGGGCCCCAGGGGCCCCTCGTCGAGGCTGAACAGCAGCTCGCCGGGCGGTCCCATGTCGGTCGCGCCCTCCTGCAGGCGGTGCAGCTCGTTCCACAGCTCGTCCAGCGCCGAGGCCACGTCGCGCGCGCTCATGGTGGTGCGGTTGGGCTGGTACTGCACGTTCTCGGCGTTCATGCTGCCCACGCCTGCCACCTTCATCTCCTCGATCACCAGCTTGAGCTGCGCCAGCTCCAGCTCCAGGTCCTCCATCCGATCCTGGAGCTGGCGGTCGGGCTCGGGCGCGGCCACGACGGTGGGAGCCGCCGCCGCGCGGGGCGCTTCGGTGGGTGCCACGGTGGTGGCGAAGGCGGGGAGCGGCTGGGGGGATCCCTGGCAAGCGGGCAGCAGCAGGGCAAAGGCGATGGGACGAAGCGACATGCCGGACCTCCGCAGGGGAGCCTACCACCCCAGACCGCCCTGCATTAAGAGCCCGGCTCGCTCCCACCCTCCCCGGAGGCCCCCATGCTAGAGTCCGCCCGTCGCACGCACACCTGTGGTGAGCTCCGCGCCGATGATGCCGACACGCAGGTGATCCTGCAGGGCTGGGTGGACGGCGCCCGCGACATGGGCGGGGTGGTCTTCCTCGACCTGCGCGACCGCCACGGCATCACCCAGGTCACCGTGGACCAGCGCTCCCCCGAAGCAGCGCGCCAGATCGCCGCCGCCTGCCGCGTGGAATTCGTGGTGGAGGTGCTGGGCCAGGTCGTGCCCAGGGCCAACGTCAACGAGCGCATCCCCACCGGCGCCGTCGAGGTGCTGGCCGAGCAGCTCACCATCCTCAACCGCACCCGCCCGCTGCCCTTCGCCCCCAGGGACGACGTGAAGGCCAGCGAGGAGACCCGGCTGCAGTACCGCTACCTGGATCTACGCCGGCCTGCGCTGGCCAAGGCGCTCACCGTGCGCCACCAGGCGGCCCAGGCCACCCGCCGCTACCTCGACGACAACGGCTTCCTGGAGATCGAGACGCCGGTGCTCACCAAGGCCACCCCCGAGGGCGCCCGGGACTACCTGGTGCCCAGCCGCGTGCACGCCGGCACCTGGTACGCCCTGCCCCAGTCCCCCCAGATCTTCAAGCAGATCCTGATGGTGGCGGGCATGGACCGCTACTTCCAGATCGTCAGGTGCTTCCGCGACGAAGACCTGCGCGCCGACCGCCAGCCCGAGTTCACCCAGATCGACGTGGAGCTGAGCTTCGCCACCCGCGATCTAGTCATCGAGATGGCCGAGGGCGTGGCCCGGGCCATGTGGAAGCGCATCCTGGACTACGAGATCCCCGCCATCCCCCGCATCACCTACGCAGAGGCCATGGCGCGCTTCGGCAAGGACGCCCCCGACACCCGCTTCGGCCTGGAGCACGTGGACATCCTGCCCGCCGTCAAGGACACGGAGTTCCGCGTGATCTCCGGCTCCCTGGAAGGCGGCGGGATCTGCAAGGCCATCCGCGTTCCCGGCGGCGCCCAGGGCAGCTCTCGCAAGGTGTTGGATGGATGGACCGAGCTGGTGCGGCGCTACGGCATGGGCGGGCTCTTGTGGGGAAAGGTGGCCGAGGGCAAGTGGGCGGGCCCACTGGGCCGGCTCTCCGAGGCCGAGAAGGCCGCGGTGCTGGAGCTCACCGGCGCCGAGCTGGGCGACCTGCTGCTGGTGGGCGCGGGCCCGGCCGGCAAGGTCAACGCCGGGCTGGGCAACCTGCGCGTCCAGGTGGCCCGGGACCGCGGGCTGATCCCCGAGGGCAGCTTCGCGTTCACCTGGATCACCGATTTTCCCGCCTTCGACCACGACGAAGAAGAGGACCGCTGGGTGGCGGTGCACCATCCCTTCACCTCTCCCGCCACGGAGCACCTGCCCTTGCTCGACACCCCCGAGCGCCTGGGCGAGGTGAGCTCCGACGCCTACGACCTGGTGTGCAACGGCTACGAGATCGGCGGCGGCAGCATCCGTATCCACGACCCCGACGTGCAGCGCAAGGTCTTCACCGCCCTGGGCATCAGCGACGAGGAGGCCCAGGAGAAGTTCGGCTTCCTGCTCGAAGCCCTGGCCTACGGCGCCCCGCCCCACGGCGGGCTCGCCTTCGGCTTCGACCGCTGCGTCATGCTGCTGTGCAGCACCGACAATATCCGCGACGTCATCGCGTTTCCCAAGACCACCTCGGCCCAGTGCCTGATGTCCGGAGCACCCGGGGGTGTGCCGGACGAGGCGCTGGGTGAGCTGCACGTGCGGAACGTCTGATCAGCTCACTTCGAGCTCGGTGGCCCACTCCAGCAACACATGCGCAAAGCGCTCGAGGTCCTGGCGCACGGCAGGAGCAACCTTGGCGAGCTTGACCGCATGGCGGCGCAGGAGCTGCTCGTCCAGGGCTACCGCATAGGCGTGGCGGAGGAAGTGACGGAACCCCAACAGCTCGGCCAACTCGGCCAGAAGTGCTCGACGCAACACGGCCGGCCTCACCTCGGGAAGGGCGAGGGTCATGCCACGGAGGAGGTCCCGAGGGAATGAAGGCCCCGCGGGGGCCGCTCCCTCCACGGTGCGAGCGATGCGCTCCAGCAGAACCTCGAGGCCGGTGTACCATCCATGGAGCTTCCAGGCGAAGAACGCCGCGGCCTCCTCTCCAAGCGGCGCTGCGCGCCCCGGACAGGCCCCCACCTCGTCCGCCAGCCGGTCCAGCAGCTCGAGCTCCGCAGCGATGTCCCGCGCGAGCCTGCGCAGCGCGAGAGCGCCGAGGTGTTCAGGCCGCATGAAGCAGCTCTCCCTCGAGCAGCGCGCGCTGGACGATCTCAGGGCGCCCGGACTCGACCGGGACAAGATCCACAGGCAGCGGCGACGCCAGGAACAGCCGCCCGAGAGCCTCATCGTAGCGAGCGGGATCGAGGCCTTCCACCAACAGGTCGATGTCTGAGAGCTCCGTGAGATCACCGCTGGCGAGGGAGCCGAAGACGTAGGCACGCTGGGCGCCCAGCTCTTTGACAAGGATCGCCGCGAGCCGCGGCAGGGCCGCGCGCGCCTGCTCGCGAAGCCGCAGCTGCGCTGCAATCCTGCGTCTCGCCTGATCGATGACTGCTCTCATGCCTCCATGCGTACTCCGCGGGAGCTGCTTCCCGCAATCGAGCACAGGCGGCGCTCGCGGCCCTGGTAGACTCTGCCATGGAGGCAGACGATGCTCATCCTCGCCGTCGCCGCGCTCAGCCTGGTGTGCCTGGCAGCGGCGCTGTTCCTGCTGTGCCTGGCGCTCACGGTGCTGGACGCGTACCGCCAGAGCCCGGCTCAGGCCCTGCTGTGCCTGTTCCTGCCTCCCTACGGCGTCTATTTCCTGCTGGCTCGCTCCGAACATCAGCGACGCGGACCGCTGGCGCTGGGCCTGGTGCTGAGCCCTGCGGCCATCCTGTTCCTGCTGGGCGCCGCCTTCGTGCTCTTCGCGGAGTCCTCGCCAGTCCTGCCCTTCGTCTACGCGTAGCACCCGCCGCCGCAGGCTATGCTCCGGCGATGCTCCGCTCCTTCGTCGACTACCTGGCCGTCCTGTGGGACGCCGCCCGCACCGTACTCACCGCGCCCGGTCCCCAGCGCTGGCATCGGCTGCGCTTCCTGCTGCTGTTCTCGCTTGTCTACCCGCCCATGTTCGCGATCGTGCAGCTCACCCTGGCGCTGGACCACCTGCTCTACCCGGGCTTCCGCGAGGTGCAGATCGAGCGCCCGGTGTTCATCGTGGGCAACATGCGCACCGGCACCACCCACCTGTACCGCACCATGGCGCGCGACCGAGAGAGCTTCGTCAGCTTCCGCCTGCTGGACCTGCTCTTTCCCTCCATCGTGATGAAGCGCTGCGCCGCCTGGGTGGGCCGAGTGGATACTCGCCTGGGAGGGCCCGGCGAGCGCCTGCTCCAGAGACTCGACGAGGCCTTCCTGCCGGTGTTCTCCCACATCCACCAGACCGGCTGGGCCGAGTTCGAAGAGGACGAGTACCTGCTGTACCACATGTCCTGCTCCGCCACCCTGCACATGATGTTCCCCCACGTGCGCCGCTTTCGGCGCCTGCTCTACCTGGACATCGAGGCCGATCCGCGCGAGCGCCAGCGCATCGTCGCGCGCTACGCAGGGCTGGCCCGACGCCACCTGTACCACCTGGGTCCCGGCAAGACCCTGCTGTCCAAGAACCCCTACTTCACTTGCAAGATCGACGCCCTGAACCAGGCCTTCCCCGACGCGCGCTTCGCCATGCTGGTGCGCTCACCCCTGCAGACCGTGCCCTCCACCGCCAGCATGGCGCACTTCGTCTGGCACCACACCGGCGCGCTGCCCCCGGGTACCGTGCACATGGAGCCCATCCTGGAGATCTGCGAGGTCTACTACCGTCACGCCCGGGAGCGCTTCGCCGAGCTCGGCCCCGAGCGGGCCCACACCATCGACTACCGTGAGCTGGTCGCGGACATGCCGGCCGCGGTGCGCGAGCTGTGCGCACAGCTCGACCTGCCCGTCTCGGATGCGCTGGCCGAGATCCTGGCGGAGCAGGCCGCCCGCGAGCGGCCCCACAAGAGCCGCCACGCCTACAGCCTGGCGGACTGGGGCCTGACCGAGACCCAGCTACGCAGCCGCTTCCAGGAGGTGTTCGCGGAGCTCGGGGAGTAGGGGACAGCGCACGCGCTCGGAAGCTCCCGGCCACCCCCACAAACCACCCGCGCCCCCCGAGAGGCCTGGTGTCCGTGGGCCGCTCTTTCGTGACGGGGGACTAGCCCCCGCGGTGCGCGTCGATGAAGTTGCTGCCGTCCACGGTGCCGGAACCTTCATCGTAGCAGCCGTAGCCGCCGGCGCTGGCGGACATGGACTCGTCCCAGCGCAGCTCGAAGTGCAGGTGCGAGGCCCAGGCGCCGTTGGCGTCACCGATCTCGCCGATCTGGGTGCCCCGGGTGACCCACTGCCCATCGGAGACATGGATCGCGGACAGGTGAGCGTACTGGCTCACCATCACCTCGTAGTCGTCGCTCTCGCCTTCGACCCAGTGCTCGATGGCGATGATGTTGCCCCAGCCTCCGCCGTAGTCAGCGGCGGCCGTCACCCAGCCGTGGGCCACGGCGTAGACGGGATCGCCGTAGTCGGAGGATCCGCCGCCCTCGTCGTTCCAGTCCTCGCCGCAGTGGCCGTACAGCGTGTCCCAGCTGTCGGTCCAGTCCAGGGCGTTGTAGTAGCCGTCGCCGTCGCTGGACTCCGTGGCGTAGCCGCCGTTCACCGGGTAGTCGAAGCCGTCCACCGGGCTGCCCTCGGCGTCGCTGGCGCCTTCGGCGTTGGGACCGTCGCTGCCGTCGCAGGGGCTGCCGTCCTCGTGCTGGAAATAGGTCTCCGTGTAGGACAGGTACAGCACCACGCCGTCGCTGCGCGCCGACTCCACCTCGTCGGTCACCTCCATCTCGTGCAGATCGCTGCCGTCCTCGGCCTCGATGCCGCGGTTGGTGGTGATGATGCCCGCCCCGCGGTCGTACTTGAAGCTCACCTCACCCGGCTCGGGCTCGATGATCTCCGCCTCGTTGGTGGTGCCGACGAAGGTGGAGGTGAGCCCCAGGTGCAGCACCGAGGCGCTGTCGAGATCGCTGCCGGGGGCCGTGACATCGCCCACCAGCTCGAAGCTGTCGGTGAACTCGTAGCCGAAGCGCGCGTCTTCCTTCGCTGGCTGGTAGACGTGGTGATCCTCCCAACCCCACCAGCGCTGCCGCGCCGGATCCTCGGTGAGATCCAGCGTGGCGTTGCCCAGCACCACGATGGCGATGGAGCAGCTCTCGTTGCCCTCGACGCTCTCAGGGGCGCGCTGGAAGAGAGTGCAGCCGGACAGGAGCACAAAGCAGCAGGCGGACACAGCGCGCATGGAAGCACCTCGGGCAGAACGGACAGGAAGGCGGGGGGGTATGCAGTGTGTACCATCCGATGGAACGAAACCGCCAGGAACAAGCCAACAGATCGCGGCCTTCGGTTGCTACAATGCTGGGCGCCGCCGCGTCCCCGGAGGT
This sequence comes from uncultured Enterobacterales bacterium, assembly GCA_964512185.1. Lineage (GTDB taxonomy): Bacteria > Myxococcota_A > UBA796 > UBA796 > JAFGLY01 > CAZEJJ01. The sequence goes on from CAZEJJ010000078.1 coordinate 6,251, forward strand.
TCCATGCGCCGCTTCGCCCTGCTCCTGATCCTCGCCTCCCTGGGCTGCCGAACTGACCCCAAGCCCGAAGACAGCGGCGAGCCCACCGACAGCACGCCGGCCTGCATCGACGCCGACGCCGATGGCTTCTGCGACGCCGAGGACTGCGACGACAGCGACGCGGCCATCCACCCCGACGCCACGGAGACCTGCGACGAGCTGGACAACGACTGCGACGGCGAGATCGACGAGGACGACGCCGCCGACGCGGCGACCTGGTACGCGGATGAAGACAGCGACGGCTACGGCGACGCCGAGGCCAGCGTGACCACCTGCGATCTGCCTGACGGCCATGTCAGCGACGACACGGATTGCGACGACGCCGACGCGACCATCCACCCTGCCGCAGACGAGCTCTGCAACGAGATCGACGACGACTGTGACGGCGAGATCGACGAAGACGCCAGCGACGCCGCCACCTGGTACGCCGACCAGGACGATGACGGCTGGGGCAGCGACGACGAGACGACCGCCAGCTGCACCCAGCCCACCGGCCACGTTTCTGTGGGCCGCGACTGCGATGACCTGGCCGCCAGCGTGCACCCCGAGGCCGACGAGTACTGCAACCACATCGACGACGACTGCAACGGCACCGTGGACGACGACTACGCCCTGGACACCCTGGACCAGTACGAGGACAACGACGGCGACGGCTACGGCGGCGACCTGGCGGGCAGCTGGTGCTGGACCATCTCGGCCTATGTCACCGACAGCAGCGACTGCGACGACAGCGACGCCGCGGTCTACCCCGGCGCCACCGAGGCCTGCGACGGTATCGACTCCGACTGCGACGGCGTGGCCGACCTGCTGGGCTACTGGCCCTTCGAGACAGGCTCCGGCACGGTGGCCTACGACGGTGGGCCCCTGGTCCTGGACGGCGACATCGACGACGCCAGCTGGACCACCGGCGTCATCGGCGGTGGGCTGGACTTCAACGGCACCAGCTCCAACGTGCTGCTGGACTACGACGAGCTGGCCCCCGAGGCTGGCTTCACCCTGTCAGCCTGGGTGCAGCCGGCCTCGCTGCGGTCCACCAGCTGGGACTCGGTGATCTCCCGCGGGGCAACAGGTACGGGCAGTCTGGGCTGCTGCGGCGATCCATACTGGCTGGGCTACTACCAGTACGGCCTGGCGCTGTACACCAGCATCAGCTCGGATGTCTTCGCCTCCTACGTGCACGACACCACCGACTACTCCTCGCACATCGGCGACTGGCACCACCTGGTGGGCACCTGGGACGCCAGCACGGCCACGCAGGCCATCTACCTGGATGGTTCGTTGGTGATCAGCGGCAGCGCCTACAGCTACGTCACCTACGACGGGGCCGCCACCCGCATCGGCGCCGACACCAACAGCGACGCCGACGTGCTGTGGTTCGACGGGATCATCGACGAGGTCAAGATCCTGGAGTGCGCCCTGGACGCCGACCAGGTGGCCACCGACTACGCCGACAACTGGCCGTTCTGATCCCAGGTATCAACAGCAGACGGGGCGAGGGGCTCCGGCACAGGGGTCCAGAACTTCGGTGGCCGCGCATTCGGGTGGAGCAAGGTCACGAATCTCGCTCCCTCCCATCCCGCGCCAGCGGAAATACCAGCCCGCAGGCGCTCACGGCCGCGCCCAGGCGAGTCATGCCCCCGATCCTGCGGCAGCCTTCAGGGTCATGCCCCCAATCCTGAGACAGCGCTGTCGCCTGCCGTCAGCCCCTCGACTCGTAGACCTGGCCCCCGGGCAGCTCCAGCGCGGTCAGGAAGCCCCCTTTTCCGGCGCCGGTGTCGATGAGGTAGGCGGACTTGCCCGCCCAGAAGAGATCGTCGGGATCCTCCGGGGTGTAGCTGTCCAGCTCCGGAGGCAATGTGCGCGTAGCCGTGTGCCCGCAGACCACGGTCTTGCCCTGGTACTGGGTGAAGAAGCGCCGGCTGCGCAGCCACAGCAGCTTGGAGGCCGGGCTGACCTCGCGCGGATGCAGCCAGCGCCCCTGCTGCTCCGCCAGGCCGGCGTGCACGTACAGGGCGTGCTGGTCCTCGTACCAGTGGGGCAGGGACTCGAACCAGGCCACCACCTCGGCGGGGAAGAAGGCACCGCTGAACAGCTGCACCATGGCCTCTTGCTTGTCCAGGGGCTCTGGCAGCCTGCGGAACCAGGACTCGGCGCAGGCGCGGCAGCCGTTGCCGCGCGGGATGACGAACTCGGGCCAGCCGTCGCGGATCACCCGCAGCCAGGCGTCCTCGTGGTTGCCGCGCAGGCAGACCACCCGGGCCGGGGTGCTGCGGGGCAGCTCCACCCGCAGCAGGTCCACCACCTCGGCGGAGTCAGGGCCACGGTCCACGTAGTCGCCCAGGAAGATCAGGGTGTCCTGGGCATCCAGTGTGGGCAGCCTGCCCAGCAGGCAGCGCAGCGCGGCCAGGTCGCCGTGGATGTCACCGATGGCGAAGCTGCGGTGGGCCATCAATCGCTCCCATCAGGGGTGGAGGCGCTGATCATAGCCCCACCCACCGCCGCGAGGCGCTGCTGCATGGCCCGCTCGTCCCGCGGGAAGCTGCGCACCACGCCGAACAGCAGCACGCCGGCCACCAGCCACAGCCCGTTGGCCAGGTTCAAGGCCACCAGCCGTCCCTGCCAGGCCACCAGGGCCGCCACCACCACCGGGCCCAGCCCCATGCCCAGGTCGTTGCACAGGGTGTACAGCGAGATCACCGAGCCGCGCACCTCGGGCGGGTTGCTGTCCAGCAGCACGGCCCGGATGTTGGGGCCGGTCACGCCGATGAACAGGCCACAGGAGAGCGAGGCCACCACGGGCATCAGCAGGCCAGGATCCGCCACCCCCACCTGCGAGGGGTAGTTGATCAGCCAGGCGGTGGGCAGCACCCCCACCGTAGTGGTCACCGCGCACAGCAAGGGCAGGTAGCTCGGCCTGCGCTGGTACAGCCGCGCCCCCAGGAAACCGCCGGCCAGCCCACCCGCCAGCACGGTGATGCCCGAGGCCATGACCACCAGGGTGCCGCGCTGCACCCCGAAGCCCTTGTCCTGGGCGTAGAAGTCGGTCATGAACACGAAGAACACGCCCCAGGGCAGAGAGCCCAGCAGGGCCTGGGCCAGCACCAGCCGGTTGGTGGGCACCGTGAAGATCTCCCGGTAGCGCGACCAGTCGATGCGCCCGGTGTAGGCGTGGCCGGACTGCACCAGCTCCTGCAACGCGTCCTCGCTGCGGCCGCGGGCGGGCTCGCGGGCCACCCGCCAGAACACCGCCACCAGCACCAGGTTGGGCAGGGCCACGAGAACGAAGGGCAGCCGCCAGCCGAAGCTGGGGCCCACCATGCCCGCCAGCAGCTGCCCCAGGCCCATGCCCAGGCCCATGGAGAAGCCCAGCACCGCGCAGGCGGCGGGCCGGTTGCGGGCGGGGAACCAGTCGCTCACCATGGAGAACGCCAGGGGCAGCGCGCCACCCAGCCCGATGCCCGTGAGGGCTCGGCACCAGAACAGCTGCTCGTAGCTCTGCACGAAGCCCGTGAGCAGGCAGGGGATCTCCCCCAGCAGCAGCACCGCCACGAACAGCCCACGGCGAGGCAGGCGGTCGGTCATCCAGCCCACCAGCAGGGTGACCCCACCGCCCAGCAGCCAGTACACCAGCGCGATCTGGCCCCCCAGCTTGACGTCACGCTCCAGCTCGTCGAAGCCGAACTCGGCGGCGATAGCAGAGAGGTTCGGCGCCATCAGGTTCTGATCGGCGTACAAAAAAGCGCAGGCCAGGGCCAGCAGCACCAGGGCAGGCAGGTCGTGGCGGCTGGGAGGAGCGCTCAGCACGGCCCCTGGCCCAGGAAGTCCAGCAGCTCCGGCTGCGGCATGGCCTCGCATCCGTACCAGCCAGCAGTGGCCTCGCGCACCGTGCGACCATCGACGCAGGTCACGCCGAGACGCAGGGGCGCGCTGTCCAGCAAGGCGCGGCGGGCACCCTTGTCAGCCAGCAGCAAGCAGTAGGGCAGCGTGACCGCCGCCAGGGCCTCCGATGCAGAACGCGCGGCCAGGGAGGGGATGTTCGCCACCACGTAGTGCGGGTGGCCGTCCACCGTGTAGACGGGATCGTCATGGGTGGTCTGGCGCTCGCAGCTCTCCAGAGCGCCGCGCACATCGGCCGCCACGTCCACCACGACGGCGCCGGGAGGCATCAGGGCCAGCTCTTCGCGGCTGACCAGGTGGCCCTGGCGCCCCCGAGGCCACATCACCGCGTTCAACAGGACATCGGCCTGGGCCAGACAGGACCGGATGTTGGCGGCGTTGGAGAGCAGGGTGCGAGCCCTGGGAAAGCGCAGGCTCAAGGCGTCGAGCCGGGCCAGATCCACATCCAGCACCGTGACCTCTGCACCCAGCCCGTGGGCCACCTGCAGCGCGCCCGCACCCACGAAGCCGCCTCCCAGGATCATCACCCGTGCTGGCTGGATGCCCGGCATGCCGCCAGGCAACAAGCCCGGCCCACCCAGCAAGGGCTGCAGCAGCTCGAAGCCCTTGATCATGCCCATGGCGCCCGCGATGGTGCTCATGGGCTCCAGCAGCGGCAGGCGCCCGTCGTCCAGCTGCACGTCTTCGAAGGCGATTCCCCACACCCCGCTGCTCAGGAGCGCGTCGCAGAGCGGACGGTTCCCGCCGGAGTGGATGTAGGTGTACAGCAGCTGTCCCGCGCGCAGCAGCTCGTACTCCCAGGGCATGGGCTCCTTGACCTTGTAGATCAGCTCTGCACCCGCGAACACCGCGGCGCCGTCCGCCACCAGCCGGGCGCCCGCTCGAGCGTACTCCTGGTCGCTCCAGCCTGCGGCCGCCCCGGCGCCGCGCTCCACGAGCACCTGGTGACCGCGGGCCACCAGTGCCTCCACCCCGCTGGGCAGCAAGGCCACCCGGTACTCGTGGTTCTTGGTCTCTCTGTTGGTGCCGATGATCATGGAGCGCTCCTGGGCAGGCTGCGACGCCTGGCCCCATCCAGCTATCCCCGCGGTGCGCATCGATCCTGCGACCTCCCCCTCCAACATGGTAGAGAACGCCAGCCCCAGACACGAGGTCCCCATGAAGATCCCCGCGATCACCGCCGCGGCCCTGCTGCTCACCGGCTGCCCCGAGTACAGCCCCTCCGAGCTGCCCGTCAAGCAGGCGGGTGCGATGCAGGTGGGCGCCGCCGAGGGCCATCTCGAGCTGTCCATCGGCTGCCCCCTGGGCGGCTTCACCACCCGCGCCAAGCTCATGGGCAACACGTCGAACGTGGATCGCCGCGACTCCGACTACGTGGTGGGCTTCGGCCCCAGCGTGGGTGTGCAGACCCTGCCCGGCATCAAGGCCTTCTGGTTCGACAACGGCCAGGAGAACCTCGTGGTGCTCAAGGTGGACGTGATCTACGCCTACGACGACCTGCTGCGCGAGATCACCGAGCGCCTCGAGGCCGAGACCGGGCTCGACCTGCGGGGCCGCGTGGCCCTGGCCACCAACCACACCCACAACTCCTGGGCCAACTTCACCGCCCAGGCCACCTACTTCCTGGGCGGCGACCGCTACAACCACGAGATCTTCACCCGCTACGCCGAGCAGGCCACCGCCACCGCCATGCAGGCCTACGAGTCCCGCCAGGACGCAGCGCTGGGCATCGGCTACTTCCGCGACTGGGACCCCGACGACTATGTGTACCGCGACCGCCGCGGCGAGAACAACGAGCTGCAGATCTGGGACGACCTGCCCGCCGGCAACCGCAAGGATCCCCTGTTGTGGATGATGCGGGTGGACACGGCCACCAGCGGCGATCCCCTGGCCGTGCTCTACGGCTTCGGCATCCACGGCACCCTGGGCGACGCCGACAACTCCATCCAGTCCATCGACGCCCCCGGCCACCTGGACATCGGCTTCCAGGAGCAGTTCGACTCGCCGGTGGTGGTGGCTCACTTCCAGGGGGCGGGCGGCGACGCCTCGCCCGCGGGCGAGGACGACTGGTTCGCCCGCCACGAGAGCATCGGCGAGCGCGCCGGCCCCATGTTGGTCGACGCCTGGGAGCAGGTGCCCACCGGCACCGATCCCGTCACCCTCGAGACCCAGACCCGCGCCATCCGCCAGCACAAGGACGACATCCACGTCACCCGGGGCGGAGCGGTGGACTGGCAGTACCTGCCCTACGAAGAGGACTACCTCTCGGACCTGCAGATCTACGGCTCCTCGGGCGAGATCCTCTCTCCGTTGGACGAATTCAACTGCGAGTACGGCGCGGCCTTCTGTGGTGAGGACTCCCCCTACCTGCCGGGCTTCGATCTCGACGCCGACATCGTGCCCTACGCCAGCTGCACCCGCGTCGAGGGCTTCATGACCCTCATCAAGAACGCGTTCGAGCTGGACGAGGAGCCGGAGCTTCCCCTCAAAGAGTCGCTGCGCACCGTGGTCACCGCCACCAGCTTCGGCCCCCTGCCCACCCGCACCGACCAGGGCACCACCGAAGACCTGGACCTGTACTGGACCTTCTTCCCCGGCGAGACCTGCGACTACTTCAACGAGATGGTGCGCCGGCGCGCCGGCGACGAGCTGGGCTTCGAGTCGGTGGTGGTCACCGGCTATGCCCAGGACCACGAGGGCTACCTGCTGGTGGCCGAGGACTGGCTCACCGGGGGCTACGAGCCCAACATCAACATCTGGGGCCCGCTGCAGGGCGACTGGATCATGGACCAGTCGCTGATCATGTCCCAGGCGCTGCTCACCGACGAGATCGAGGCCCAGGATCCCGACGGACTGTGGGCCTTCAGCGAGTGGGGGCCCTTCGACCTGCCGGAGTTCACCCCCGATACCACCGCCCAGGCCGGCACCGTGATCACCGAGGCTCCCGACTACCTGTACTGCCCCCTGTTCAGCGAGGACGAGCAGCAGGAAGAGGGCCTGAACCCGGATCTCACCTGGCCCTCGGAGATGTCACGGGTGCAGGGCCTGGTGAGCCTGGCCTGGCAGGGCGGCGATCCCGCCGTGGACCTGCCCCGCGTGGTGCTGGAGGTGAACGAGGGCGGCTCCTGGGTCGAGGTCACCACCGCTGCCGGGCGCACCATCGACACCTCGTTGCCCGATATCCTGTTGAGCCACACGCCCTACCCCCTGTCCCCGGCAGAGGATCCCCAGACCCACACCTACTGGGCCGGCTGGCAGGCGGTGGGCCACATGCGCGACCGCGCGGGTCTGCCCGAGGGCGACTACCGCCTGCATGTCTACGGCGACAAGTACGTCAGCGGCAGCAGCTACCCCTTCGAGAGCGAAGCCTACGAGCTGCTCTCCGACACCGTCACCGTGCTGCCGGCCGAGATCGACGTGCAGGTGTCCGGCGGTGACCTGTACCTGTCCATCCCCGCCCACGAGCGCGGCTTCCGCCTGGTGGGGCTGCAGGGCTCCCGCAACGGCGACAACCCGGTGCCCGAGCACAGCGCCACCGCCACCTGGACCTACAGCGACGGCTCCAGCGGCAGCGAGGAGCTCAGCGGAGCCACCGACGGCGCCAGCCGCACCCTGATCAGCGGCGTGGTGCCTGGCGACGCCGTGGCCGTGTACGTCGAGGATGTCTACGGCAACAGCGGCGAGGCCAGCTGGTAGCAGGGAAGTGAGGCCCACTCACCACCCCAGCAGCTCCACCGGGCCCCACAGGATCTCGTCCGAGTCCAGATCGTGGGCGGTCAGCTCGAAGCAACCCACCCAGCCGCCGCTGTCCACGTCGTAGTCGCACAGCTCCAGGGTCAGCTCGTAGCGGGCCTGCTCGCCCAGGGCCTCGGCCGTGTCGAGGAAGTTGTGGTGCGAGGCCTCGTAGGACAGGGCGGCGGCGTCGGTGATCTGCTCGAGCAGCTCGGCGTGCCCCAAGGTCAGCTCCTGCAGCACGAAGGGGATGGACTTGATCAGCAGGTCGTCGGTGTCGGCGTAGGGGTTCTCCCGGAACAGGTGCACGCAGGTCTGGCCATCTGCGGACACCAGCTGCAGCACCTCGCCCAGGGGATCGTGCTCCACGCTGCCGTCGAAGCCGCAGCTGGGGGGATCTCCGTCTTCGCCCGGGTGGGGTGTCGAACGTGAGCAGGCTGGCCCCAGGAGCAGGGTCAAGGTCAGGAGGGTGTTGAGGGTTCGCATGGCGGCTCCGTCGGTAGGGGGCCAGGCTGAGCAAGGACCATACCGCGGCGACGTGATCCCGCGCCCAGTCTGGAGTTCCGCGCTTGTCCAGCGGACATCCAACGGCTGCCGCCAGCCCGCGCCCGGGAGCGGGGCCGAGGCGCTGCCGGAGAGCGCGATCCGGGGATCTCGGCGCCAGGGTTCCGAGAGACGGGGGGCACCCTCTCACGGCAGGGGATCTGCCGGGAGCAGGCAGGACCCTGATGACCCGCATGGCTGTCGCGACAGATTGACGCGACAATGGGACCTCACCCCGGAGCCGCCATGTCCGCCCCATCCCTAGAAGATCTGGACAGGGAGTCCATCAACCAGGTGTCCGACCTCGACCTGGTGGGCCTGCTGGAGGCCCTCACCGGACACGCCTGCTTCGTGGTGGACACGGAGCAGAACATCCAGGCCTTCGGGCCGCGGGCCGAGGTCCTGACGGGCTTCGCCGCCAGCGAGGTGCGAGGCCGCCACTGCCTGTCGGCCATCCGCTGCACCTCATGCCTGTCGGGCTGCGGAGTCTACGACCAGGGCAGCGTGGCGCCCCTCCCCCTGCAGCTCCACCAGGCCGATGGCAACATCCTCCAGATCCGCAAGAGCGGCCTGGTGCTGCGGGACACCGCGGGGGAACCGCGGCGAGCCGTGGAGCTGATGTGGGAGGAAGAAGGCGCCCAGCCAGCGCAAGGCTCCCCCCTGGACAACTTCATGACGGCCATGGGTCGCTGGTTCGTGGCCGCCGACGCAGAGCTGCGGCTGCTGCACTGCTCCGCCGATCTGCCGGCCTTCCTGGGCTACCGAGCCGAGGCCCTGCAGGGCATGCCCCTGGCGGATCTGCTGGGAACAGAGCTGTTCGGCCAAGAAGCCCCTCTGCGCCGGGCCCTCGCCGAGGGGCGCCGTCGCGAGGGCTTCGCGGGGGCCCTGCGCGCAGCGGACGGGCGACACATCCACGTCTCGGTGTCCGCGGCGCCCCGGCCGCAGGCCGAGGGTTCCGCCGATGGCTGCCACGCCCAGGTGGCCATGCTGGTGATGATCCGTCCCCAGGCCAGCTGGGAAGGCCAGCCCGGGGCGAGCGATCAGACTCCTGGCTTCTGCGGCATCGTGGGCCGCTCGGCGCCCATGCAGCGCATCTTCCGACTGGTGGATCAGATCCGCGACAACGACGCCACCGTGCTGATCACCGGCGAGAGCGGCACCGGCAAGGAGCTGCTCGCCCGCGCCATCCACACCCGCTCCCAGCGCTCCGAAGGCCCCTTCGTGGTCATCAACTGCGGCGCCCTGCCGGAGAACCTGCTGGAGAGCGAGCTGTTCGGCCACGTGCGGGGCGCCTTCACCGGAGCCATCCGCGACAAGACAGGCCGCATCGAGCTGGCCAAGGGAGGCACCCTGCTGCTGGACGAGGTGGGAGATCTGCCCCTGCCGCTGCAGGTGAAGCTGCTGCGGCTGCTGCAGACCCACAGCTTCGAGCGTGTGGGCGATCCCCACACCCGCACCGTGGACGTGCGCATCATCGCCGCCACCCACGTGGACCTCGAGGCCGGCGTGGCAGACCGCAGCTTCCGCGACGATCTCTACTACCGGCTGCGGGTCGTTCCCATAGAGCTGCCTCCCCTGCGCCAGCGCCCTGGCGACCTGGAGCTGCTGGTGCGCTGGGTGATGCAGCGTATCGGCCGCAACCGCGGCCGCGCGCTGGCGCTCTCCCCCAAGGCCATGCGCGCCCTGCTGTCCCACGCCTGGCCGGGTAACGTGCGCGAGCTCGAGAACGCACTGGAGTACGCCAACGCCGTCTGTGAGGGCCAGACCATCCACCTGGACGACCTGCCACCGGGGCTGGCCGAGACCAGCAGCCGCTGGACCCGAGCCCGAGCAGCGAGCCCCGCTCCCGGCAGGCCAGCCCGACAGGAGCTGGACACGGAGCAGGACGCCGAGGCACAGCGCATCCAGGGCGCCCTGGAGGCCACCCGTTTCCACCGCGGACGCGCCGCCGAACGCCTGGGCATGTCCCGCTCCACCCTGTGGCGCAAGATGCGCGAGCTGCGCCTGGACTGAGCCCCCCTGGGTGCCCTGTCGCGGCAACCGGTCGCGACAGCCCGTCGCGCATCCACCACCGCCGAACGGCCCAAGCTCCACCCTCGCCTGACAGGCCGCTATCGGTTGCGGAGGTCCCGTGCTGGACTCTCCGGATCCGGCCCTCAGGCACCCTCGACGGCATTCAGACAACGGCCCCGCGCGTCTTGGCGTATGATCCACCCGTGCCACTCCCCGTTCCCGTGTCATGGAGACCCCATGCCGCGCGCGCCGCTGCGCTGGATCCCCGCCCTCAGCCTGCTGCTGGCCGTCGGCTGCCGCCCCCCCGCCGTCTCCACCCATACGGGCGACAGCGGGAGCCGCGACACCGAGACGGACCAGCCCCACGACAGCGATCCACCGCTGGACACCCAGGACAGCGACGACCCGCTGGACACCCAGGACAGCGAAGACACCGGCCCGGGCTGGCCGGATCCGGACTGCGAGGCCCTGCCGGAGCCGCCCTTCGACGTGGCCAACGTCCATGCCTATTCCTATGAAGACCTGGACTTCGACCAGAACGGCCACCTGATCGGCAACAACGGCCAGCACGTCTACCGCAGCAGCTACGACGGAACAGCCGAGATCTGGGCTGCAAACCTGCCGTTCGAGGCGGGCATGCGCATGCTCCCCAGCGGTGACCTGGTCATCTGCCTGGACACCCGCGGCAGCCTGGTGCTGCTGCACCCCGACGGCAGCTACGAGACCCTGCTGGGAGATCTCTCGTACCCCAACGGGCTCGAGATCGGCCAGGATGGCCGCATCTACGTGGCCGAGAGCTACGGCAACCGCGTCAGGAGGGTGGATCCCGAGACGGGAGAGTCCTTGATCCTCACCTCGGGGGTCATCGCCTCGCCCGAGGGCCTCACCTTCAACGCCGACTTCACCGCCCTGTACATCAACAGCTACACCTCCAGGAAGATCTACAAGCTGCCCATGACCCCCGAGGGTGAGCCCGACGGCGAGCTCGAGGTATGGGCCGAGAACGTGGGCACCGGCTCCCTGGTGGGCATGGCGGTGGACATCTGCGACAACCTCTACGTCATCGAGTACGGCGCCTCGCGGATCCTGCGCTACGGACCCGACGGCGAGCTCCAACGGGCCGTTGTAGAGAGCCAGGACCTGGGCAGCTTCTCCTACCTGCCCAACATGAAGTGGGGCTCCGGCCTGGGCGGCTGGAGCGATCACAAGCTCTACGTGGTGGACGCCGGCAACACGCAGAACACCTTCGAGGTGGACATCGGCGTCCGCGGGAAGCAGTGGTAGGCCATGCGACAGCTCCTCCCGCTGCTCACCCTGCTTCCCCTGCTGGCCTGTGACCCCGAGCCAGGCGACAGCACCCCCGACACGAGCGACAGCGCGCCTGACGCGTGGGGCCTGGGGGACCTGGGCGGCAGCTGTGGCTACGAAGACCACGTGGGGCGCTTCGAGTTGGCCCACTGGGACGGTGCAGACGAGCACTTCGCCACAGCCACGGGTGAGGTGCTCGACGGCGTCATCCCCGTCACCGTGCTGTACGAGGCGGCCAGTGAAGGCGGCTGCACGCTGTGGCAGAAGATCAACCCCTTCTGTGAGCAGCCCTGTGAGCCGGACGAGGCCTGCGACCACCAGGGCGAGTGCGTGCCCTACCCGGTACCCCAGGACGTGGGTGCCGTGGAGATCAGCGGCCTCACAGAGCCCCTGGTGCTCACCGCCGACGCCTACGGAAACTACTGGGATACCACGGTGGGCTACCCGCTCTTCGACCCCGGCGCCGCTATCACCGCCAGCGCCGACGAGCTGTTCGACCTGCGCGGGCTGGGGGTGGAGAGCATCGAGGTGCCCGATCCCAACTGGCTGCTGGTGCAGGGCGAAGACATGCCCGTCAGCTGGACCGCGGGCAGCAGCGACGCCCTCGTGGAGATCACCTTCAACATCGACCAGCACGGCAGCTCACCCCTCACCATGATCTGCGAGCTGCCCGACACAGGCAGCGCGTCCATCCCCGCCGACCTGCTCGAACAGATCGTGGCCAACGGAGTCTCCGGCTATCCGTCGTCATGGATCCGCCGCCACACAGCCGACTCGGTGCCCATCCCCGGCGGCTGCGCCGACCTGCTCGTCTACAGCCACCTCGCCGTAGACATGCAGGTGGAGGGCCACACCCCCTGCAGCGGCGACTGGGACTGCCCTGAAGGTCAGCGCTGCGATCTCGAGCGCCAGACCTGCGTGGACGACTGATCCGACGCCCGCCAGACCGAGCGCTGGCCCTGGCCTGGGTTCGTGATGTGCCAGCCGCTCCAGGCGGACAGACGCAGCCCGCTACGCGACCGATACACGTGAGAGCAGCTGCGCCAGCTCCTGCACGGCCTTGAGGCGATCGAGGTTGTCCAGCGGTACGCTCCAGTGCTGCTCGATGGCGAAGCCCCCGACCTTGACCATGGGGTGGGCGCAGGACTCCGCCAAGGCCACGCGCAGCACGATCTGATCGTCACCGTCAGCCAGCGCCAGCTCCACGCGGCCCCCAGGCACTCCACCCCGACACGCCAGCGATACCAGGCGATAGCCGCCGAAGCACGCGGAGCTCGAGAGGCTCTCGAGGGCCGCTGCAGCCCGGACGAGATCGGGGTGCAGCTCCGCAGGGCCCGGCTCGTCTTCGGCCGTCGGTCGCCGCGTCCGCTCCAGATCGCAGGACTCGAAGATCCGCACGATGTGGGACTTGTTGCCGTGCCCGAGGCTCTCGTAGAGCCAGAACAGCAGCTCGAAGTGCAGCCCATGACGCACATAGCGTTCACTGCGCTTCGCCAGCTGGATCGCCTGGTAGTAGGCGCGCAGCGTCTCGAGGGTCTCGCGCCGCTTGTCATCCCTTGACAGCGCCAGCCTGTTGATGGCCCCGGCGAAGTCGGGGTTGCCCCGCGGCCCGCCCTCGAGCTCGCGGTACTCGTAGGTCCCGAAGCCCGGAGTGTCGCTGGTGCCCTCCATCAGCTCGATGCCGTAGCGCGCCGGGTCCAGGGTGATCCTCGACACAGGCTCCACACGAAAGGGCATGACGGAGTAGGCGTCGCTGTGGTCAGCCGTGGCGCGGATGAAGTCAACCGTCTGTGCCACGTCCTGGGCGGTCTCCCAGGGCAGGCCGGCGACGAACTGCACGTGGTTCCAGATTCCCCGCTCGTGCAGCTGTCGCAGCCGGGTGGCCATGAGATCGGCGCTGAGGCCCAGCTTGCTGAACTGCTTGAGCTGCCGATCGCTGGCGGCCTCGGCGCCGATGGCGGCGCGGATAAAGCCGCTGCGCACCAGCTTGTCCATCAGGGGCTCGTCCAGCCGCCTCAGGTTCAGGCTGTCGGCCCACAAGATGTCGAGATCCGCCGCGATCAGCGCGTCGCAGAAGGCCTCGGCCTGGGCATAGCTGGGGTTGATGTTGGTGTTGAAGAACAGGAAGTAGCGGACCTGGTGCTCCCGGCGCAGCTGGGCCAGGGTGCGGATCACCGCGTCGATCCCCCACCGGTCCATGTCCAGCGTCGAGTAGCCGCAGAAGGCGCAGCCACCCAGGCAGCCGTTGATGAACTTCAGGGGCAGCACCTCCACCCGCGAGCTGGCGGAGTCCTCCAGGCCGGGGTGGGCGTCGCAGGTGATCAGGTAGTCGCGCATGAGCTGGGCGCCGGTCCTCCGCGGCTGGCGCAGCTCGAACAGGGGCGGGCAGAAGATGGACGCGAGGCGGGGAGGTACCGTGGTGAAGCGGCCCTCTTCAGGCTCGCGGAACATCTCCTCGGTGCCCCTGACCCGCAGCGCGCCCAGGTGCACATCGGGTGCCTGGCGCTGGAAGTCGTCGTCGGCCCTCAGCAGCAGCAAGCCGGAGCCACGACGCTCCAGGCGCGGATGGGTGCTGGCCAGGTCGTGGCCAGGCTCGCCCTGCAGGTGCTCCACGATGCGGAGCAGCGGGACCTCGCCTTCACCCACCACCGCGAAGTCCAGGGCGGGGCAGCGCTCGAGGGCGCGCCGGAACCTGGAGATGTGCTCGGACTCCGACACGTAGAAGGGCCCGCCGCAGACGATGGCGCAGCCCGGGAGGCGGCGCTTGAGCTCGGTGGCGAGGCTCAGGCAGGTGTCGAGCAGAGCCTCGGCGCCCTGACCGATGCTCGACGCGAGGGCACAGGACAGGCAGAAGAGATCCGCTGGCTGCACATCCAGCGCCCCCAGGATGCGCCGCACCTGCTCCTGCACCGGCCCACCCTCGCCACCGGCGAGGAAGGCGTCCACCGCCGCCTGCTGCTCGAACACAGCCAGGTCGATGTGGCCCTGCTGCAGCCGGTCGCGGACCACCCCGTTGAAGTCGTACAGCCGGATCTGCTCATGGCCGTAGGCGCGCAGGAACCCGCCGAGCAGGGCGGGAGCCATGGGGATCAGGGGGGGATCCACGTCCAGCAGGGGGCTGGCGGCGTTGGGGGTCAGGAAGGCGATGCGCATGGGTCTGGAGGTCTCGACAGGATCGGACACGCGACGCTCCCGAGCGCGGCGCGGACTGGATGGTAGCACGGGCGGACAGGCGCTGAGCGGGCATCCGCGTTGTGCGGTGGGTGTGCTATCGTCACCCATCAACCAGCTACAGGAGAGCCTGAAATGTCCAGGATCGACAGGAGGATAGTACTCCCCACCGACCTGGGTGAGGGCAGCGAGATCGTCTTCGCACACGGGCTGCAGCTCGCCCTGGAGACCCACTGCCAGCTGCTGCTGGTGCATGTGCATCCACGCTCCGACGAAGAGGTCAACTGGACCAGGCTGCCCACCGTCAAGGAGCTGCTCACCCGCTGGGGCCGCCTGAGCGCCGATGCAGCCATCGCCGACTTCGAGCGGCTGGGCACCTGTGTGCGGGCCGAAGACCTGGTGGGGCCGCGAGCCGCCGAGAAGCTCGTCGCCGGCGTGGACTGGACCAAGACCGACCTGCTGGTGGTGGGCACCCACCAGCGTCGAGGCCTCACACGCATCCTGCGGGGCAGCGTGGCCGAGACGGTGGCTCGCGAGGGCGACGTGCCCACCCTGTTCGTAGGCCAGGCGACTCGCGGCTTCGTCGATCCCGCCAGCGGCCAGGTCTCGCTGAAGCGCGTCCTGCTGCCCGTCTGCCGGGGGTTCGACCCCGACGGCGTGCTCGACACGGTGATCCGGCTGGTGGAAGCCCTGGCGCAGGACACGGAGTTCGTCTTCCTGCACATGGGCGACCAGGCCAGCGCCCCGCCCGGGCTGGTCTCCAAGGCTCCCCGCCCAGGCCACGCCGTCGCCACGGTCATCCTGCCAGGTCCGGTGGTGCCCGGCATCGTCGAGCAGGCAAGGGCCCTGTCGGCCGACCTGATCGTCATGGTCACCGAGGGCCACGACAGCCCCGGCGACGCCCTCTGGGGCAGCAAGACCGAGAAGGTCATCCGCCAGGCGCCATGCCCGGTGCTCGCCCTGCCGTTCTGAGCTCCCCCCCAGCTCCGGTCTCCGGACCTCCGCAGCCACGCGCTGTGCCCGCGGGGGCATCGGTGGTTAGTCCTGCAGCCCATGGCGGCGCGATACCAGCCCTGGGCCCAGCGCGCGATCCTCGCGCTGGCCGGGCTGCTGGCCGGGCTGCTGGCGGCGGAGGGGTTCGCCCGGCTCCTGCAGCCGCCCGGCTACGCGCACCTGGTGGCCAACTCGCCTGACGCCGAACCTGACGGCCTGCACGGCCTGGACAAACGCCTGGGGCTGGTGCTCACGCCGGGCTTCCAGGGCGACTTCGTGGTGCCCGGGCTGAGCATCCCCCTCAGGGTCAACAGCCTGGGCATGCGAGGAGCCGAGCCGTCCGCAGAGCCGTCCTCACCCCGCGCGCTGGTGCTGGGCGACTCCTTCACCATGGCGGAGCAGGTGCGGGAGGAAGACAGCTTCGTGCACCTGCTGGGTTCCAGGCTGGGGGGCGAGGCCTTCAACGGCGGCATCGCCGGCGACTGCACCTGGCAGTCCGCCATGCGCTACCGACGCTGGCAGCGACAGCTGGACCCCGATCGGGTGCTGCTGATCTTCTTCGCGGGGAACGATCTCACCGACAACGCGACCTTCGACAGGGCGCGCATCGATGGCGTCCTGGAGGGACCGATCCCGGTGCTCGCGCCCAGGGAAGCACCGCCCTGGCCCCTGGGCCTGCTCCGAGCCCACTCCTTCCTGTACAGCCAGGTGGCGGTGGTCCTGCGGAAGCGCGACCTGGCGCAAGACGAGTCCCTGCGCGTGGCCAACTGGGCGCGCGAGCTGAGCATCTACTCCACAGAGGGAACAGCGCTGCTGCAGGAGCTGCTCCCCGCCAGCGGCGAGGCCCTCAGCTGGCTGGATGAGCTCACCAGAGCCCAGGGGCAGCGGCTCACGGTGGCGATGGCGCCCCCCCTGTTCGCCGTGGATCGGGGCCGGGTCGATGCCACCTTCGAGCTCATGGGCCTGGACCCGGCCACCGCGGCCCTGGATCAGCCCCAGCAAGCCGTGCTCGATCTGCTGCGGGAGCTGTCCATCGACTCCTGCGATCTCACCCCCGCGCTGCGCGCCGCCGAAAGCGACGGAGCCGACACCTACCTGCACTTCGACGGCCACTGGTCACCCGAAGGCCACGCGGTGGTGGCCGAGACCCTGCACGCCTGTCTCACCGAGACATGAGCGCGGGCACCCGCCACCGGATCACGATCCCGCCGCGGCGGCCCCCAGATGACGACGGACCAGCACCGGCGCAGTATGGTGGGCAGGCCTGATCGAGCCCTGCCTGTCCACGGAGCGCAGCTGTGAAGAAGTTCATCGCCATCGCCGGAAACATGGGCGCCGGCAAGACCTCCATGGTGGAGTTCCTGGAGCGCAAGTACGGCTTCGACCCCATCTACGAGCCGTTCATGGACAACCCCTACCTGGACGACTTCTACAAGGACATGCGCAGCTGGGCCTTCCAGTCACAGCTGTACTTCATCACCCACAAGTTCCGCCTGCACCGCGAGCTGAGCGACATGCCGGGCACGGTGGTCATGGACCGGACCATCTACGAGGACGCGGAGATCTTCGGCCGCAACCTGGCGCGGGGCCGCTACATCAACAAGCGCGACTGGGCCCTGTACCAGGAGCTCTACCAGACCATGCTCAAGGCGCTCCAGCCCCCCGATCTGCTCATCTACCTGCGCTGCTCGGTGCGGGCGGTGCGCCGCCGCATCAAGCACCGCGGCCGCCCCAGCGAGCAGGCCATCCCCGCCCGCTACCTGCGCCGCCTCAACGATCTCTACGAGGACTGGATCGAGCGCTACGAGCTCTCACCCGTGCTCATCTGGGACTCCGAGAAGGACGACTACGTGCAGGACTTCCGCGCCCTGATGGACCTGGAGCGCACGCTGCGGCCCTTTATGTAGCTCGCGGACACATCGGGCGCGTCGGCGAGGATCCGCGAGCGGTCGAGCAGCTCCATATGCTGCTTGCATATTCAGCCCCTCATAAGATATCGTCTGTGCCAGGCCGTTTCTCGGTAACCGTGCGCACGCGGTTCCGTTCACTCGTGGAGGCAAATCTTGCTCTTCTGTCCTTCGCTCGCCTTGCTTCTCCTGCCCATCCCGCCCCTGTCCGCCGCTGAGATCCACGTCGATGACACCAGCGGGCTCAGCGCCGCCATGGACAGCGCCGGCCCCGGCGACGAGATCATCCTCGCCGCGGGCACCTACACGATCTCCGACCCCCTGTACCCGGCCACCGCAGGCACGGAGGAGGAGCCCATCATCGTGCGCGCGGAGGAGCCGGGAGCCGCCATCCTGGAGACGAACACCGCCATGGCCTTCGAGGTGCGCGTGCCGCACTGGACCTTCGAAGGCCTCGACATCCAGGGGGTCTGCGTCAACCACACCAACTGCGAGCACGCCTTCCACATCATCTACCAGGCCGACCACACGGTGGTGCGCAACTGCGTGATGCGCGACTTCAACGCCCAGATCAAAGGCAACGGCGAGTCCAACGGTGTCGAGATGATCTTCCCGGACGACGTGCTGATCGAGGGCTCCGAGCTGTACAACGAGTCCATCCGAGCCACGGTCAACCCGGTCACCCCCATCGACGTGGTGGGCGGCCAGCGCTGGACCGTGCGCAGTAACTTCATCCATGACTTCGCCAAGGGCTTGTCGGACTCCGTCAGCTACGCAGCCTTCTACAAGGGCAACTCGGCCGACGGCGTCTTCGAGCGCAACCTGGTGGTCTGCGAGCAGCTGCACTCCGGCGGCACCCGCGTAGGCTTGTCGTTTGGCGGCGGCGGTTCCTACCCCGACTCCATCTGTGAAGATTCTGACTGCAGCACCGAGCACAGCCGCGGCATCATCCGCAACAACATCGTCGCCGACTGCTCCGACGTGGGCATCTACCTCAACGAATCCTCCGACACGGGCGTGTACAACAACACCTTGTACAACACCGCGGGCCTGGATGTGCGCTTCGCCACCAGCAGCGCCGACATCCGCAACAACATCCTGTCAGAGACCATCAACCTGCGCGACGGCGGCACAGCCACCATCAGCAGCAACCTGGAGCAGGTCAGCCTGGGCGACTGGTTCTCCTGGTTCGCCGATCCCTACCACCAGGACTTCTCCCTGCTGGACGGTTCGTCCATCGTGGACACAGGCGAGCCCATCTCCGACGTCACCGACGATTTCTGCGGCAACGAGCGCGACGACGGATCTCCCGACCTGGGCGCGGTGGAGTTCGATGGCGACCTGGACTGCGACACCACCAGCCCCTTCCAGACCAACAGCGACGATCCCGACACGGGCGATCCCTCCGTCGACACAGGTGGTCCCGCCCCCGGCGACAGCGGGGACTCCGAGGTGGCTACAGGCGACAGCGATCCGGGCGACACCGGCGGCGACGATCCACCGAGCGATCAGGAAGAGAACGAGGGCTGCGACTGCAGCTCGGGCAGCTCAGGCATGATCCCGGCGCTCGGTCTCACCGCAATGCTGGCCGGGCTCGTTCTGTGGCGACGGCTCTCGGACGCCTACTCTTCGTCCTGCTCCAACAGGTAGCTGCCCACCCACTGGGGTGTCTGCTGCTGGGTGAGGTAGAACAGGTAGGTCTGGGCCCGGCCGAAGGTGGGATCGTTGTCGAGGTAGTAGTAGGTGAACCCGGACGTGGTGGTGTACTGCGTGTACCAGCCACCTTCGCCGTCGCTACGCGTAATGTTGCTGCGCTGGTGGCTGAAGCCGAGCTGCGCAGCGGGAAGAGACTCTACCGGGCAGTCCGGGGAGTACCACCTCAGCGTAGAGTCCAGGGTGGAGGGCTCAAAGGCCAGCACGTGGTCGCCCGCTCCGGCTGTGTAGCCGTAGAGGTAGGACATGCCGCCGAGATAGTTGCAGTCCACCGAGAAGAAGCCGAAGCAGCTGAAGGCTTCAGCGCCGCTGTCGGCGGGATCGCCCATGACCTCCACGTAGCCGTAGGCCCAGGCCTGGGTGCTGTTGCCGTAGTAGTACTCCACCCAGGGGCCGCTGGTGAGCAGGGTGGCCTGCAGATCGGTGGTCAGGGAGACGGTGTACTCCACGGGGCAGGCGGGATCGCCGATGCACTCGTCGTCTTCGCAGTCGGTGAAGCCGTCGCGATCGTTGTCCTCCTCGTCAGAGCAGTCCTCGGTGCACTCGTCGACGCAGTCGTCGTCTTCGCAGTCCACCAGGCCATCGCCGTCGTTGTCCTCCTCGTCAGAGCAGTCCTCGGTGCACTCGTCGACGCAGTCGTCGTCTTCGCAGTCCACCAGGCCATCGCCGTCGTTGTCCTCCTCGTCAGAGCAGTCCTCGGTGCAGGGATCGGAGCAGTCGTCGTCCTCACAGTCGGTCAGCCCGTCGCCGTCGTTGTCCAGCCCGTCGTCGCAGTCCTCCACCACCGGATCGCCGGTGTCGGTGTCGGTGTCGGTGTCGCCCTGACAGCTGGGGGAGCCGAAGCAGTCGGGATCGGCGCAGTCGTAGAGGCCGTCGCCGTCGTTATCCGCTTCGTCGGTGCACTCCCCCGGGTTCTGACCCTCCCAGGGCTCGGTACAGGCCGGTAGCAGCAGCAGGGAGAAGACTGCGACGTGGACAGCACACCTGGCGTACATAGGGACTCCCAGTGGGTGACAGAGCCGGGTCAGTATGCGACATGCGGCAGACCGATTCAAACGCGAACCGGATCGGCTCCCCCAAACCGCAGTTTCGTCCACAGGGACCCTGCGACCCAGGTCATTTCCCGCTCCTTCCACCCGACAGGGTGGTCGGAGCCACCAATATTCACCATTCCACTACTGCGACCGCCGAGTCACGGCGTTCGCCGCCCGTGCTTGGCCTCCTTCCTCGGCGTGTTGCTACACGCCTTCGATCAGTCGGCGCTGCCCACGAACACCGACCACTCGCGCCTCAACGCTCTCGCTACGCGGTCTGGCGAATAAGGGAGGCGGAGACTTCCGGACTGCGGTGCTAATCGCCACCAGCACCACCAACCCCAACACCGCCAGCCCAGTGGAACGATGCTGCAGATTGGCACAGCCGCAGTCTCGATCGTTGGCAGGCTGGCGGTCCTCCACTGGCCCGCCCGAGTCGGCGTCGGGCTCCGGCTCGCAGGAGACGGCCTCGTCCTGGTAGGGATAGTCGGGAGGCTCCAGGCAGGCGTCCAGACTGCCGTCCTGGGCCAGGAACAGGAACAGATCGTCCATGTAGCTGTCGTTGTCCTGGCCGGCGTTGCGGGTGCCCATGATCGTGAAGTCCAGGCCGCGGGTGCCGGCGGGAAGCCGCACCAGGCCCTGCACCAGCGACCAGCTCGTGGCCTGGCTCTCGAGCCGCTCGCTGGTGCCCAGGCTGGCGCCGGATCCATCCCGGAAGACCAGCTCAAGCTGAGGTAGATCCGAGCCACCGTAGGTGGCCAGCCAGCCGCCGAAGCTGGCCACCACCTCGCCAGCGTCGATGGCAGCATCCATCCCGGCGAGGTCGAGAGCCTGGACGGCTTCGCCGTAGTCGACGCCCTCGCAGACCCCACCCACCGCGAAGTAGGCCTGCCCGCTGTGGGGATCTCCACCTTCACACTCGCCAGCGGTGACCGCCTCGAGCACCCCCTCCCGCAGCTCCCAGCCGGCGGTGCCCTGCTCCCCACCGGGATTCACCAGCAGGTTGTCAGCCAGCGGGTCGGCACCGGTGCTCAGGACCGCAGGCTCGGACCACTCGCTCCAGGCCAGCGACGAGTCGCGGTAGCGCACCCGCCAGCAGTGTTCGCTCTGTGCGGACAGCGCGCTGACCACCGCATCGCCCAGCTGCTCGCCCGCGCTCAGGTCCAGCTCGAGGTACCAGTTCTCCTGCTGCAGCCACTGCTCCCAGAGCGGCTCATCGAAGTCGTCACAGCTGCCAGCCACCTGCCAGTGGCTGCTGGCGTGGCTGTCGCCATCCGGATCGCAGAAGGGTGACGCCACCAGCGCCAGGCAGCGGGGCGGCTCGGTCGCAGCCACGGGGCTGCGCGCCTCGGGGGTGACGGGCGCATGGCCTGCACGCCGCAGCAACACCTGGTCGCGCAGGGTGTTGCCGGTGGGCTCGTACTCGTCGCCCCGCCCGTAGCGACGCAGCCGCAGGGTCGGCTCGTCACCGGCCGTGGCCTCCACCAGCACGAAGCCGTACTCGTCCTGGCTGCGGCTGAACTGTTCGTAGTCCACCTGCTCGTACTCCAGCCAGTAGTCGATGTTGCCACCCGCTGTGGCCGCGTTGACCCACAGGTGCGGAGCGTCGCGGGACTCGCCGCGGGCGTAGCCGTGGGTGTGACCGAAGAAGTGCACCACGGGCTTGCCACACTCCACGGCGAAGACATCCAGCAGCTCGATGACCTCGCCGGTGAAGTCGGACTCGCCAGGAGGCCAGAGCTCCGAGAGCCAGGGGTGGTGCAGCTGCGCCACCAGGAAGTCGATGGACTCGGCGCCGCAGGCCTCGTCCAGCTGGGACTGCAGCCAGTCCTGCTGGGGCGCCCCGGTGTAGGGGCTGTTGGAGTCCAGGCCCACCACCCGCAGGTTGCCGCGATCGAAGGACCACCAGTGCTCCAGGTAGCCCTCGGTGCCGTTCTCGGGCAGGCGGAACAGGTCGAAGTACCAGCTGCTGTTGGCCTCGTGGTTGCCGATGGCCGGGTAGAAGGGCACCGCCGCCATGAGCTCCTGGGCCGGCGCCAGGAACTCGTCGCGCCACTGGTCGGTCTCCCAGCCGTTGTCGACCAGGTCCCCGCTCACCAGCACGAAGTCCAGAGCTTCGTCCGGATCCTGCGAATACTCCGAGGCCAGCAGCTCCACGATGCCGCTGTGGACCAGCTCGCTCCACTTGTCGGGGTTGTAGCCGTCGTGCTGAGTGTCGCTGACCACCGCGAAGCGCACCGTGGATTCGCTCCCCGCCGAGGCGCTGGTGAAGCTGTGGGTGGAGCTGTCGCCCCCTCCTCCGCTCACCCGGTACCAGGTGCGGCTCCCCGGCTCCAGGGGCGCGAGGCGGGCCTGCTGGATGCCGCCGCTGATGGCCTCACCGGAGACCGTCTGACCCAGCCCGGCTGTGTCGCCCCACTCCACCTGGCCTTCATCGTCGGCCCACCACAGCACCCACGCGCTGTCGCTCTCCACCTGCTGGACCCACGGCCCCGCCTGCAGCTGCTGAGCGCCCGCGCCGGGCAGGAGCCAGAGAACCAACGCGCAGGGAAACGACAAACAGGCCTCCTCGGTCCCGAGATCGTAGCATCGACCGAGCTGGCAGGCGTTGCCTTCTGCATCCGAGAGCGGTATCCTTGCCTTCCCCCAAGGGAACTTCCCCAGGTTCCCGCCCTCGAGCCAAGCCTCCCCCTCCTCTCCCCCCCCTCATCCTCCCTCCAGGAATTCCCCCTCCATGCGCCGCATCATCAGTATCGCCAACCACAAGGGCGGTGTCGGCAAGACTACCACCGCCGTGAACCTGGCAGCCTGCCTGGCCGAGCTCGGCCAAGACGTGCTGCTGATCGACCTGGATCCCAAGGGCAAGGCCACCAACGCCATGGGTTTCCACCGCGACGAGATGTCCAAGGGCACCGCCGACGTGCTGCTGGGCTTCCGCGGTCTCGAGGAGGTCATCCAGCGCACCTGGTACGAGGGCCTGCAGCTGGTACCCTCCAGCCGCCCCCTGCTGGGTGTCACCGTCGAGCTCTGGGACCTGCCGCGGCGCGAGCAGCGGCTGCACCAGGCCCTGAACCGCCTCGGTCACCCCTACCGCTACGTGTTGCTCGACTGCCCCGCCAGCCTGGGGCTGCTCACCATCAACGCCCTGGCGGCCTGCCACTCGGTCATCCTCCCCATGCGCGCGGGCCCCGGCGCAGGCGACCAGGTCCAGCCTCTGCTGGACGCCATCGAGACCACCCGTCGCGATCTCAACCCGCGGCTGGACATCGAGGGCGTGCTGCTCACCATGGGCGAGCACGATCACCCCGCCAGCGTGCAGGCGGAGCACCAGGCCCGCGAGGCCTTCGGCGCCGAGGTCTTCGACACCGTGGTCCCGCGCAGCCAGCGCTTCCCCGAGGCCCAGAGCTACGGCCGCCCCGTCATCGACTTCGATCCCAACTGCCAAGGCGCCCTGGCCTACCGCTCGCTGGCCCAGGAGCTGGTGGAGCGCCACCAGGCGCGCCGCCTGCCCGCCACCTTCCGCGTCGCCTGACCCACCCCAGGCCCGCGTCGCCCAGCCATGCTCCTGACCGTTCCCCTGGATCGCATCCGGCGCAACCCGGAGCAGCCCAGGGAGCGCTTCGACGACGACGCGCTGGACGAGCTGGCGGCCAGCATCCGCACCCACGGGCTGCTCTGCCCGCTGTTGGTGCGCCGCGAGGGTGAGCACTTCGTGCTGGTGGCCGGAGAGCGCCGCTGGCGCGCCGCGGGCCGCGCGGGCAAGCTCGAGCTGCCCGTGCTGGTCACCGAAAAGGCCGACAGCGGGCTGGACGCCCTGCTGCTGGCGCTGGTGGAGAACCTGCAGCGCGCCGACCTGGACCCTGTGGAGGAAGCGCGCGGCTACCAGCGGCTCGTGGAAGGCTACGGCCTGAGCCACGAAGAGCTGGCCCGCTCCGTGGGCCGCAGCCGCTCCACCATCACCAACAGCCTGCGCCTGCTGCGGCTGCCCCCGCGCGCGCTGCGCGCCCTCAGCGCAGGGCAGATCGCCACCGGCCACGGCAAGGCGCTGCTGGCCCTGCGCAACCCGATCCGGATCTCCGCACTGCTGCACGACATCGTCCACCAAGGCCTGTCCGTGCGGGCCACCGAGCGGAGGGTGCGAGCCCTGAACCGAACCGAGCTCCAGGAGCCCAGGCGCGAGGCTCGCGGCCGCTACCAGGGCGCCGCCGATCTGCTCAGCCGCCAGCTCGGCGCTCCGGTGCAGATCGACGGCTCTCGCGATGGCCAGGGCCGCATCGTCATCCGCTACTCCAGCGAAGAGGAGCTGACCTGGCTGGTGGACCGGCTCGGAGGAGAGCGGCGATGACAAAGCGCCACCTGCCGCTCAGCGCCTTCCTGGGCCCTGGCGCCCAGTGGAAGGGAGACCTGAGCTTCGAGGGCCGGGTGCGCATCGACGGCCTCTTCCAGGGACGCATCTACAGCGAGGAGCTGCTGGAGATCGGCGAGACAGGTCGCGTCAAAGGCGAGGTGGACGTGGCCAACGCCGTGGTGGCCGGCACCGTGGACGGTCGCTTGGTGGTGCGGGACAGCCTGGTGGTGGAAGCCAGCGCGGTGATCCGGGGCGAGCTGGTGGTGGCCCACATCAAGGTGCTCCCCGGGGCCAGCATCGAGGCCCAGGTGGAGCGGCTGCGGCGGCGAAAGCGCTGATCCGCGCCCGCTTCTGTGAGCCAGCCCCGCGTGCACCCATCGCGTTCCTGCTACGCTGCGCATTCCATGGACCGCGCAAGGGGTAACGCCATGTTCACCTGCTCACTCGCCCTCCTCCTCGCCCTGGCCCCGGCACAGGCCGGCATGCTCGAGCGCCTCACCGACACCGACGGCAGCCTCGACAAAGACGACCACCACCGCAGCGACGGCCAGTACGCCGACATCTTCCCCGTGGACCTGCAGGCGGGCGACCGCATCCTGGTGGAGATGGAGTCGCGCAAGTTCGACACCTTCCTGCTGATCACCAGCCCCACGGGCCAGGCCTTCGAGAACGACGACGCCGGCAGCCAGAAGTCTTCGCAGCTCGACCTGTTCGCCGAAGAGTCCGGCACCTGGCTGGTCTACGCCACCAGCTATGGCGCCGCCACCAAGGGCAAGTACGACCTCCGCATCTCGGTGGCCCGCGGTGACGGCACGGCCCCCCCGGCGGCCCAGCAGGGCTCATCCTCCACCCAGCCCCCCGAGGTGGCGAGCCTCAGCCCTGGCCAGCCACTCGAGGGCAGCCTGGCCGCGGGAGACGCCACCCTGGACAACGGCGAGTACTTCGACGCCTACCTGGTGGAGCTGCAGGCCGGACAGCACGTGGCGGTGGACATGAGCTCCCCCAGCCTCGACACCTACCTGGGCCTGCTCTCGCCTTCCAACAGCGGCTTCTCCAATGACGACTGGGAAGGCTCGCGCAACCACTCCCGCTACGAGCTCGACGTGGAAGAGTCTGGCGCCTGGACCGTCATCGCCACCACCTACGCAGCGGGCGACGGCGGCCCCTACACCCTGCTGGTGGACTCCGACGCCACCGCCGACGCCTTCGTCGAGGCCGTGCGCACCCTGGGCGGCCAGATGGGCGAGGATGACCGGATGGTGATCTTCTACTCGGGCCACGGAGGCCGGGTGGCCCACGACGGTCCCCAGGCCGCCGACCCCGACGGCTTCGACGAGACCCTGGCCCTGTACGACGCCCAGATCACCGACGACCAGGTGGCCCAGCTGCTGGCGGAGATCGAGCACGGCACCGTGCTCATCGTGTTCGACTCCTGCTTCAGCGGCGGCTTCTCCAAGGACCTCATCAGCCAGCCCGGCCGCATGGGCCTGTTCTCCTCCCACGAGGACGTCACCTCCGCCGTGGCTGGCAAGTTCCGCGCCGGTGGCTACCTGTCCCACTTCATCGTCGAGGCGGTGGGTGAGCGCCGAGCCGACGACAACGGCGACGGCGCCCTCACGGCCCTGGAGCTGTCCCAGTACCTCTACGAGCGCTACCGCTCCGACGTGAAGTCCATGCCCAGCGACAAGTCCGGCGCCTACGACGACATCGTGCTCACCGGCCAGAACCTGGGCTACCAGCAGATCATCGTCGACCGCGGCGGCATCGGCCCCTCCCAGGTGCTCTTCGCCTGGTAGCGGCCCGGCGGCTCTACATACCCCTGCGGGGTAGGGCCCGCGCTTGCACGACCTGTCTCCTTCTCCCGCCCGTCGGAACCAGAAGAGGCCCCTGTTTCAGTCCGAGGTCTTCTCCAGAACGCAGTACCAGGAATCCGAAGCAGGCAACAGCTGACCGATGTACAGGGTACCTGCCGCCAGGCTCACGGTGGGGGTCGACACGAAGCTCCACCCCTCCCAGCCGCTCGAGTACGCAAGGGCCAGCATGTTCTCCCCCAGCACCTCGTACTGCCCCGAGAACGTCGCCGGGTAGCCAGAATCCTCCTCGAACTTCGATCCGAAGTTCGAGTCGTACCTGCCGGTGTCGAGGAACTCGAACCAGATCCCGTCCCAGCTGCGCAGAGCGCCCCCTGATTCCGTCTCCACGCCCCGTGCTTCACCGTTCCAGGTCCCGACCAGCTCCCGGGCCAGGTCGTGTGCGCGTGTCTCGTCCAGCGTGACACACGTCGTGTCGCGGTCCAGGCCGCAGGCGCTCGCCAACGTGATGGCCAGTGCGAACGCCAGGACGAGCTGATCCGGCAGGCTCCTGCCCTCTTCCCCCCCGGCGGCCTGGCCGCGCACCCATCTCATCTTTGATCCCTGCACAGAAGGGAGTCGCTCTTCGTTCATTTCACACCTCCAAGGAATGCGGGGCCGATGCTATCTCCGTCCGATCCTGGCCGTCGCCCCGAAGAACACGAACCTGTGGGCCCTGGCGCGGCGAGTCGCCTCACCTCTGACAGCGGACTCGTGCGATCTCCCCGTGCTCGTCCCGCGCGCCGGACCAGGCGGGGCAGTCACGGCGCCATGTAGAAGATCACGATGCGGTAGTCCTCACCCTGCAGGTTGCTCCCGAAGGTGATCAAGACATCGTCGTTGGCACCGCCCGAGCCCTCCTTGTAGTATCTGGTCCATGAAGTCGTGCTGGCGCCACTTGTCGTTCTCTGTGTCCTTGACCGAGACCATGACTCCCTTGATTAGCTTCACGCCGGTGTTGTGGGTGTGGGAGGAGCCGGTGCCGGGAAGCGTTCCGGTCTCGAGCTTGTAGGTGAGTGCCATCTCTTCCTCCTGGATTCGAGGAGAAGCACACGGGACATGTACCTGTCCTGCCTAGCATCAGCTCCTCTCTCCGTCGAGACGAGCCCGCACTTGTACGGCCTATCACCCAGGCTCCCGGATCTGCTCGCTTTCCCAAGCCAAGCCTCCGAATGTGTTCGTTTCCTCGAGCCAAGCCATCGGATCTGCTCGTTCTTCCAGGCCAAGCCCCCGTATCTGTACAAACCGGGGCGATCGCGAGCATATCGAGGGGCTTGGCTCCCGAGGGCGAGCATATCGAGGGGCTTGGCTTCCATCGCCCCCAGGTTCCAGCGTCTTGCTGCCGCCACTACGGTCATGGGCGGGTTGTGGCTGACCGCGCGCCAAGTACGTCGGTGGCTGTCGAGTGTCCTTGGTGGGCGCTTGCCCGTAGCCGCGCTGGATAGCGCGCTACCGTACCCGTCAACCCGCTCGCCGGACCCCGCGATGACTGACTCCAGCTTGTGGCTGACCGCGCGCCAAGTACGTCGGTTGCTGTCGAGTGTCCTTGGTGGGCGCTTGCCCGTAGCCGCGCTGGATAGCGCGGCCACCGTACCCGTCAACCCGCTCGCCGGACCCCGCGATGACTGACTCCAGCTTGTGG